>DMNE01000073.1 GCA_003453735.1 Nitrospiraceae bacterium
AGAGGTCTCAATTTTGATCTTCCGGCGTTTCTGAATCATTTCGCACCTCGCCTTTTCTTTAGATGAAAAACGATTGTAACGCCTTAGGTGAGCGATCGTTTAAGGTTTCGGAGATAAGCAGTCAATCCGGCGGCAAATCAAATGAATAAAATACAATATGCATGAATCTGAAATTAAAAATTAACTATCCTCTCTATTGTCTAGTCTAGAAATGTTTTCCCTAATTGTATCGTTTTGTTTTTTNNAAAAAGTCCCAATAAAGATATTTGGTAACTGATGTTTTAAGATGCAATGCGTTTATTGAGATGACTTCGTTAATCCAGGAACCCTGTCAAGTAGAGCCTTCCGGCTGCTATTGAAAGAGATGGAGTCTTCTCGGTTCCCGACGGCCTTGAAGCAAGATTCATAGACGACAATGAAACGATCGAACAGGAGTTGGAGGGGCAGATAAAGCAACCTTTTTTATTCCGCATCACAAACTGCTATCCACTCCCTTTTTTAAGAAAACCCAGAAGGATGGGCGTTTCCGGGTATTAATGAACTTTTTCCAAAATCAGGCCTCCACCTATTGAGTCCCAAAAGTAACTAACACCGCTTGCTGGTTCAACAAACGCTGGAACTGATTCATTGCTGTATTCAGCTCTCCGCTTGTTCAATGCGTTTTACTGGACAAACTCTTTCACCGTTGCGGATCCCGATAACTATCGGGTATCAAGTGTATGTATAGCTCTACATAACACCTGAACCGCGCCATCGCCCTCTGCTCACGCGTAAACGCGTGCGAAGTAATGTGGTACCTGCCATGGACTTCGGACGATGGCGGCCGGATCAGTTTTCTGCCCCTTGAATCGTTTTGCAGCAATGATATAATAAAATCGATGGATGAACTTGCAAAACAATACGTGCTCTCCTTTTACAACCGAACACTCCAGATGTTCGGCGACCGGCCCGAGGCTTTAAGATGGACTTCAGGGGGACAGCTCCTGCGCTATGAAGCACTTCTCGACATTGCGGACAGCATCCATGGTAAGAGGATTCTCGATTTTGGCTGTGGGAAGGGAGACTTCTGCCGTTTCCTTAAGGAGAGAGACATCTCGGTCAATTACACCGGCCTCGACATCAATGAAAAACTCATCGGCATGGCACGGGAGAATAACCCTGAAGCGGTCTTCAGGGTCTTTGACATCGAGCAGGACTCTCTGGATGAGGGGTTCGATTACATATTTGTCTGCGGTGTATTTAATCTGAACGTCCAGGGAGTCGAAGAACTGGTCAGGATCACGCTGAGAAAACTCTTTGATCTCTGCGGGCTCGGTCTCGCCTTCAATGCCCTTTCTTCGCATTGCCCTGAAAAGGATTTTGAGTTGCACTACTTCTCGCCGGAAGAGCTCCTCTCCTTTGCAATAGAGAACCTCTCACGCTCTGTTTCGGTACGGCACGACAGGATACCTTACGACTTCACACTGTTCGTCTATAGAAAACCTAATCCTTTTTCCTGAGGGGCGGAGAGCCTGATTCTCGCCGCAAATACGTCGAGCGTGGAAGAAAACAAAAGGACACTGCTCACATTTATTAAATCGTGATCCCGCTTCGCGCGGGTCTCCATTGGAACTCACCATTCTTAGCAAGATGTCCGGGCTGTCCTTAAATCAGGTGAAGCCGCAAGAAATATCACGGCCTTCTTTTTTCAGGCCCAGTTAAGTGGATGATCTCATATTCCTGTCAACTCCGAGAGGTTATCCGGTGTCGAGGGCCAGCGAAACCCCCACTCAGGTCAAAAAGACTTCCCCACTTTTCATGAAAAACGAGATGGCTTTATGAAAAGAGAAGGTGGAGTCCGAGGAAGGAGGGATGACTATCGGAAAACACAGATATAGACAGATCTGCCGGACGAGTTCTATAATTTAGCACAGAAAAAAGTGGGGAATAGAACTGAACCCGACCGGGGAATAAAGCTGGCCCTCGAAAATCTAGTTTTGTGTCTTTATCGGTACTTCTTAAAAGACCTATGCCCTGGACAAGGTGTAACAAACAGCGCTTTGTCGCGGCGTCAATAATTGTGCTTTCCCCCTCTGCCACCCCATCAATGAGAATCTACACATTTTGTCAATTTTGTTAATTCAAGGAGAAGTACTTCTTTGCTGACATTAGATTTTCAGGGGGATAATCAAAGTCCTCAGTCAGGTCGTTTTTTCCGATTTCGAAAACCCTGAAGTTGCATTCAGGAAACTTCCGCTTCGCCACAGAGATCAACTTTTCGTTGATATCAAGGCCAGTGTAGTTTACAAAAATATTCCGCTCTTTCAGAAATTGATAGAAGTCTCCCTTTCCGCATCCGAAGTCGAGGATCTTCTTTCCCTCGATACTGTAAGCAATATCGAGGAGAGACTGGTAATGTGACGATTGCCCCTTTGCAGTCCATCTGAGCGCTTCAGGCCTGTCACCGTGTATCGCGAGAGTTTTGGCAAAGAAAGAAATCACATATTCTTTTGAGAGATCATCCATACAAAATCATATTACCACACCGTGGCATAACGAAGTGAAGTCCAGCAAACCTCATAGGGAAAAGTGAGCATCCATACCAAATCTTTGTCAATCAGGTGTACCTGAGCTCATCGGAAGGGATCCTTAAACTCTTCAGGCAAGAGCACGAGGAGGCGTTGACATATATTTTCCCATGACTTCCATAAAATTTGGCGCGTCTGTTTTCCCTTATAAGATTTCTATTAAGGCAAAAACAGGCGAGATGTCTTTATTCGGTTAGGAAACTATCCATGACGTCATTTGAACGTACTATCCATTTAGAGGTCGATTCGCAAACCGCGCGCTCATAACTCCACCCTGCATCCTGTTTCAGGACGGAGAATGCGGAGCCTCTGAGTGTTCAATGTTCACCCTCTCATCTGTTCAACCCCTCGAGGGCTTGACGAGCCTTTCTAAAGTTGGAACGTATCTCTAATGCTGCTTCAAATTCTCTTATTGCCTCTCTCTTCAGACCTTTTCTCGCATAGACGATGCCAAGATTATAATGTGCCTCTGCGTCATCCGGCTTTAGACTTANNTTTGGTATTGTTCTACGGCCATATCAAACGGACCTTGAGACTGGAGCATTGCCAAGATTATTATGTGCCTCCGCGTAATCTGGCTTTAGTATTAATGCTGTTTGGTATTGTTCTATGGCCATATCAAACAGACTCTTAGACTGGTATGCCAGGCCCAGATTATTATGCGCAATGGGAACTCTTCCCGGTTCCTTTTGATAACGAAATTCCAGAATACAAGACTATTCTTCCATACACCTATCTGTCGAACAGTAACATATGATATAGAAATAAGCGCAGCAATGGCCACAACGACGCTAACCATTTTTAACATCAGTCTCCATCGTTCCAAAGAAGCCACCTTTCTATAAATCTCTGCTGCTATTAACCCCACAATAAGAAATGGTCCAAGGCTGGGTAAATAAGTATATCTGTCAGCCATTGCCTGGCCCCCCACCTGAACAATGCCAAGCACAGGAATTAGTGTTAGAACATAATAGGACCAAACTGACAGCCAAAGTTTCTGCCTTCGTGCAGCGACCATACAGATTATTGTAATACCGATCACAAGAATCATCGGCAAAAGATACTCCAAAGATACAAGAGATACGTCCTCTGGGTATGGATAATATGGGCTGAGATTCAGAGGTAATATCATCTTCCAAAGATAAGCGACAAGTGATTTCGCTGCCACTTGCACGCGTGTCGACAACGGTGCAAACTCCATCGATTGCATAGCATCGTCCACTTTGGGCGAGAATAGTCAATATCGATGAAATAACACTCAATGCAATAAAAGGAATCTTTTCAACAAATGCGGTTCCAAATGTTTTAACTGACCTTATTCTATTAAAAGGATGCAAGTCCATGATCAGCAGAACGATAGGAAGAGCGACCGCCATCGGCTTA
Organism: Nitrospiraceae bacterium; assembly: GCA_003453735.1. Classification (GTDB taxonomy): domain Bacteria; phylum Nitrospirota; class Thermodesulfovibrionia; order Thermodesulfovibrionales; family UBA9159; genus UBA9159. The sequence goes on from DMNE01000073.1 coordinate 3,951, forward strand.
CTTAATAAAGCGAGAATAAAAAATCCCATCGTGAAGAGATATTGTTTATCGAAAAATCGCGCTACCGAATTACTCTGAACCGTTTTGTTCTCTTGACCATGTGCGTATTTCATGTATGCGGTAAGACTGAGCAGCAGAAACGAAGCACAAAGAAGATCCTTCCTTTCCGCAACCCATACCACCGATTCTACATGCACAGGATGAAGGCCAAACAATAACCCTGTTACTGTCGCAGTTATAAGTATTGTCCGGTCATTCAAGAAAGTCCCTGATAACCTATTATGTGTTGCCGTCTTCTTAACAACCTCCGTAAGTCGTGTCACAAGGAATACCACAATCAGAACGTTGAACGCGTGGAGAATAATGTTAGTCAGATGATGCCCCAAGGGATTTAATCCCCAAATGGCATAATCCATGGCATGGGATAACCATGTAAGGGGATGCCAGTTAGAAGCGTAAAAACCCAAAAATGCTGATTTGAATAATTTTGCATTTACCGTGCGAATAAATGAATTCTCGTAAACATACACATTGTCATCCCAGTTTACAAACTCATTTTGAAGTGCCGGAAGGAAGACTGCGAAAGTGATAAGTGCAACTGAAGCGGCAATGATTATCAAGCTTGGTGGAGTCGCTTTCGGCGCAAGACCGATACGCCCGTCTTCTCCCTTGGCTTTGCCAGACACTGAGATCGTACCAACTACCTTCTTTACTGAAGCATTAGCCATGACCAAATATATCATTTCCTTTTTTAATCACTCAACTGTCATTCAGTTCGGCATTGCCCATTAAACATTTTCTCTACGATTATAGCCTGGCAGATTAATCGTCAGCCTAATAAGACTGGATGCATCTCCTCAAAATGGCGAAGAATTGGCATCACTGCTTGACCTGAAACTCAATGTTCTTAAAGCTCAAGAGTATTTTCCTTACCAAAAGACTGTAACAGCAACTCCGCAACTGAGTAACAATTCACTCTGTCAAAACATTCCTCTCCCTTGACAGGCGGTATATCTCATGCTATATGTGTTTTATATCAAGAGAAGCAGTTTCTTGTCGCCGTTGGATTGCCTTACACGACAATAGCTTAGAGCTGATAAAAAAATGAGCAGATATAAGTTCGCGACGAAAGCAGTTCATGCAGGACAACATCCAGACGCAGTCATAGGATCTGTTGTCACTCCCATTTATGAAACCTCTGCTTTTGTTTTTGATAGCGCAGAGCAGGGATCTGCAAGGTTTGCTGGAACAGAAGAAGGATATATTTATACTCGCCTAGGCAACCCGACAATAAGGGCATTGGAAAGAAACGTTGCAGAACTGGAAAATGGAGAAGACGCAAGGGCCTGTGCCTCCGGCATGGCAGCAATAAACGCTACCCTTATTTCCATAGCGAAGAAAGGCGACCATGTAGTTGCAACTGAATGCCTGTACGGAGGTACCTTTAAGCTATTTGTAGATATTCTCGCAAAGTCCGGGATCGAATTTACTTTTGTTGATTCCTCTGATGTGTCAAACATTGAAGCGGCAATTAGGAAAAACACTAAACTGATCTACGTGGAGACTCCAACAAATCCCACGTTGAAACTTACGGACATCCGCGCAACGGTGAGAACGGCCAAGGAGCACGGTTTGCTTACCGTTGTTGACAACACTTTCATGTCGCCCTATTTTCAGCGCCCTCTTGACCTTGGCGCGGACGTATCTCTTCACAGCCTGACGAAATACTTGAATGGACACAGTGACATAATCGGCGGCATCATCGTAGGATCCAATTCCTTCCTCAAAACTCTGGACACGGTTTTAAAAAACACCGGTGCAACGCTCGGACCGTTTGAAGCATGGCTGACCTTGCGCGGAATCAGAACCTTACCAATCAGAATGGAAAAGCATAATGCAAATGCCCTGCGAATTGCGGGATATTTGGAGGCGCATCCCTCCATTGAAAGAGTTTACTATCCCGGCCTGGAATCACACCCGCAACACGAATTAGCAAAAAGACAGATGAGTGCATTCGGCGGGGTCATATGCTTCGAAGTGAGAGGCGGCCTACAGGCAGGAAAAAAACTCATGAATTCTGTACAGCTGTGCACACTTGCTGTCAGTCTGGGAGCGGTTGAAACTCTCATAGAGCATCCAGCATCTATGACTCACGCCATAGTTTCCAGAGAAGAGAGGATGAGAACGGGTATAACGGACAACCTGGTGCGGCTCTCGGTTGGAATCGAGGACGTTGAAGACATAATACAAGACTTGGAACAAGCGCTAGAGAAAACCTAGTTTATCTGATTCATTAGGGAAGAGTCCCCACCGAATAGAGCGCTTAGGGCTTGTAATGAAATAACATTTACACTATGACCTTGGAGAACTCAGAATTGTATAGTTCCATTCACCATGAAATTTATGAGGTTTGAGATTTATTTGAGCCATTTCACTGTCTGATACTTTGATCTCCTTGGGGTATTTCTTTGTGTCAAGCTTTGCTTGGACTTTTAGTCCAGTTCGTGTGTGAGTAGATCCAATTAGCTCTACAATTACCTCATGACTGACCAGCGGCTGTCCACGCCAATTCATACTTATGTGTGAAAATAACCGATGTTCAACTTTGTTCCATTTACTCGTGCCANNTTGCTACCTCCGCTGTCAGCTGTAATGAGCAGTCCTGATGCATCAGAGTAATACCGTCTACCTGCACTACGCCACCAGCATCGAATACTCTCAACCGCAAAACTCGCTGTATCAGCATCACAACCAACGTTAACCCATCCTTGATCTTTCCCTATATCATATACCCCATATGGTATCGCCTTACCACTCTCCTTATCGATAAAATCGTGGCCTTTTACTTTCTTTGATTGCCCCTTGGGCCGCCATGTTTGGCCGTCATTCTTATAATTGCCCACCAATTCCTTCTTCTTTGTGTCTACCGATATTACAGGTTCACCTGCATCGAGATATTTCCCCACAAGTTTGTTGATATGTCTAAACTGCCGGTCACGGTCAGGATGATCGCTGCCCTCTAAGGTTTTAACGTTTGACTGTAAACTGTATCCTAGGTCATGCAACATCTCAGCTACCACTGTATGACTGATAACGTATCCCTTCTTTGAAAGTTCGGTTGCTAGTTGTCTTGTACTTTTGCAGGTCCATCTTAGCGGTTTCATAGGACCACCACAGGACCCCGGATCAACTAGACTCTCTAGTTCCTGAACTACTGCCGGATCTTTCTCAACCAGCCTTTTCCTTCCGCCTCCACTTCGACGCAATCTCCCATCAGGCTCCTCTCCAGAAATTATCTCGCTTAGCCCTTTGTATATTGTTGGGCGGGACAATCCAGATGCTCTTGATAGCTCACTGACTTTCCCTCTACCTAATAAGAATGCATCCCCAGCCACTACCAGTCGCTTTTGCTTCTCATCCAAAAATGGCAATATGGCATCATATTTATCACCCAATGTAACCTCTTTTCG
>DMNE01000417.1:0-5934 GCA_003453735.1 Nitrospiraceae bacterium
GCGCACCTTTTCGATAGCAGAAAAAGGGGTCATGGTAGCCGTACTCAGTAAAAACAAGAAGCAGTTGATGCCTTATACCGAGAAGAGGGCTCGATTGCTACTGCAAAAGGGCAGGGCGAGAATTCATCGGTTAAAGCCTTTCACCATCCGGGTGGTGGATAGGAGGCTGGAAGACTCCAAGCTACAGCCGGTGACGGAAAGGCTGGACCCCGGAAGCAAAGCAACAGGCATAGCAGTTGTTCGGGAATCGGACTCTGGGTCACATGTGTTGTTTTTTATCGAACTGCAGCACAGGGGCCAGCAGATCAGGGATGGCCTGAAACAGCGTCGTGGCTTTAGGTGCAGACGCAGAGGCACCCTTCGCTACAGGGCTAAACGATTTGACAATCGGAGACGTTCGAAAGGCTGGCTGCCTCCGAGTCTTCAACACAGAGTTGATACGACCATGTCTTGGGTGGAGAGGCTCAAGGAGATGGCTCCCGTCACCGCTGTCTCAATGGAACTCGTGAAGTTTGATACTCAGTTGTTGGAGAATCCGGATATTTCGGGAGTCGAGTACCAGCAGGGCGAGCTTGCTGGATTCGAGGTCCGCGAGTATTTGTTGGAGAAATGGGGCAGACAATGTGCCTACTGCGGTTGCGAGGGTGTCCCCCTGCAGATCGACCACATTATAGCACGGGCCAAAAGCGGAACCAATAGGGTACCGAATTTGACTCTGGCCTGCCAGAAGTGTAACCAGAAGGAAGGCAATCTTGATGTCAGGGTCTTTCTGAAGGACAATCCGGAGGCTTTGCAGAAGATACCGGCAGGGGCAAAGGCTCCCCTCAAAGACGCGGCAGCCGTCAACGCCACCCGATGGGCGCTCTACGGTAGGCTTAAAAAAATGGGGCTGCCCGTCGATACAGGCTCAAGCGGGCAGATCAAGTGGAATCGGACACGGTTTGGTATCCCCAAAGGTCATGCCCTGGACGCCCTCTGTGTGGGAAAGGTTGATGCTGTCCATGGCCGGCGGATACCAACGCTGCAGATCAAATGCACTGGTCGGGGGAGCTATAAACGTACTCGCCTCGATCAGTTTGGATTTCCCAGGGGATATCTGATAAGGCAGAAAAGCGTCTTCGGCTTTCAAACCGGAGATACGACCAAGGCATCTGTGCCTAAAGGGAAGAAAGGCGGCGAATATGTTGGGAGGGTCGCTGTTCGCGCGACCGGGTCGTTCAACATCCAAACAGTTACAGGTACTATCCAAGGTACTAGCCACAAATACTGTCAGCTCACGCAACGCGCTGATGGGTATGGCTATAACTTTAAAAGGCACACGCTTCCTCCCGGCTTTGAAAAACCGAGTATCCCCGCCCAGGGGGGTTCATGAAAAATACCCTCATATTTGTCGTGTTTGTCCTTCTTGTTCTTGGACTGCTCTTTCTCATCTCTGGTACACGGTCGCCCAAGATCCCCGATGATGCCTTACACCGGACTATCTCTGACAAGACTGCCTGCCTTGAATGCCATGGACCGGGCAAGGAGGCTGCACTGAAAAAAAATCATCCTCCCAAGGATCAATGTTTTATCTGTCACAAGGTGAAGAGAAAAGGCGCAAGGAGCAAGGATCCCCTACCCGGATAAAAGGAGCTCGAGACGATGAAATCTGCCTGTATGTTTACTTCGTTGAAGGAATTGAAAGACGCTCTTGAAAGGAAAAGATATGTGCCCAGATGCAAGCCCGCCGAGGAAAGGAACAAGACCGACGAAGAGATATTTCTCGAAGCTATGGCTGATGTTAGAGAGATACGGGAGTTCAGGGAGATTCCTCTTGCCAGTCCTACATGCGTTGTACCCCGGAGTGTGAGGGGTGATGGTGATCGCGACGTCTTACGGCAGATTGTGAATGGAGAAAAAAAGATAAGACTGTCAGACACCGGAGAATACATGGAGTGGTCAAGTACCCATATAAGGAAGGATATAACGAAGAAACTGCACGAGGGAGGCTTCTCTGTTCAGGACTGCATAGACCTTCACGGGATGACCCGTAATGAGGCCGAGGAGGCTCTTAACCGGTTTTTCTCAGAGGCAGTAAGAAAAAGGCTTTTCTGCATAAAGGTGATACATGGAAGGGGGCTCAGGTCGCCGCAAGGGCCGGTGCTCAAGGAAGCATTCAGGGGCTGGCTTGACGGTTCTTTCCGAAAATGGGTCCTGGCGTATGCTACAGCGAGAGGCTGTGATGGCGGATTGGGAGCGACGTATATTTTGCTGAAAGCGCAGCAGTTTAATAAGTAAAGGCGCCTAACTCCATCCTGGACAGATGCCAGAGGATATACAGCAGTGCTGCAGATACGAGGGGCATGCCCAGGGACTTGGGTTTGAGCAGAATACTTGCCTTGGGACTTCGCATTACGCTTAAGAAGGCTCGGGGAATGTCCACCGGATCGGCAATAGACAGATCGCTGTCTTCTCAGGAGGCCGGAAGATGCACAACGGTGACCTTAGCGCCTCTTACAATATTGGCGCACGATCCCGGATAAGAGAGTATTCAAAAAGCCTTTGCAGAAAGGCAGAGGTTGTGCAGGTAGGGAAAAGCTCTCCCTCTGTAGCGAGACATCAGCAGGTAGTGGCTTCGCCCATGAGCCTGGTGCGGTCCGTCCCCCGGGGGACTCTCTTTCTCCTGTGCACTATCCAAGCCAGTGCCTGCTGCCAAAAAGGAAACCGCCATCATTGAGCGTTTCTTGCGCGTATCTCTTTAAACTTCTTCAGGCGGAAGTATGACTCACGTTCCCGTTCGGCGATAAACTGTGTAATGATTTTAATCTGTTGTTTCAGGCCGGGGAAAACAAGTTCTTCCAACACACGGATCTTCCGTGTTGTCCTCAAGATTTCATAACTGAGCCTCTTGATCTTGGATTCGAATTCTGCGATATTGAGCATCGACTCGAGAAGCTTTTCAAACAGGGTGATTGCCTCTTCGAGGTGGGGCGTCGAGGAGAACTCGTCGTACCCACGCTGATGCGGTTTCCTCACCGGGATGTCATGGAACATGATATCCTTGTACCGTAGCCCCCAGATATTCTTTTCGATCACCTCGATTCCGAAGTCCCGCTCTGTCACAGCTGCGATTGATGCTATGCTGTCTTTTCCCTCATGGCCGAGCGACAGCGCAAGCTCACGGAGGCCATTTCCGTACGTCTTTCTTATGTCCTCTCTGGATCTCAGGAAAGGTAGCGTTGCGGCGAGAAATTCCTTGATCAGGGCTTGTTTCCTCGCCTTGAGGATTCCGATGCTGTTGGTGACCGATCGCGACTTTTCTTTCAGGAGGAGCAGGTTTGTCCGAGTGGGATGTATCATGTCACCTCGAGTGAGAACCGCGTCATGAGGGCAAGCCCAGTGTCAAGGGTCTCATAAACCGTTCTCCGCATTGTTTGGCCTATAAACTCCCTTTCAAAGGCATCAGCAAAGTCGAGCATCAGGATGTCTGCCTTTGTCATACCGTCCCTACCCACAATGGCCTCAAGTTTCCTGAGATCTCTTCCCTTTGCATAGTATTTGTACAGGTGATTCGATACCTTCCGGTGGTCTGCCCTCGTAAGGCCTTCTCCAATGCCTTTCTGCATGAGCCGTGACAGGCTCGGCAGAACATCTATGGGCGGAAAGATTCCCCGCTGGTGCAGTTCCCTACTGAGTACGATCTGGCCTTCGGTGATATAACCGGTCAAGTCGGGGATGGGATGGGTGATGTCATCCTCGGGCATGGTCAAGACCGGCAACATGGTGACAGATCCTTCAAGTCCTCGGATCCGTCCCGCTCGTTCATATAAGGAAGCAAGGTCGGAATACATATACCCGGGATACCCCCTTCTGCCCGGCAGTTCCTCCCTTGCTGTCGAAATTTCCCGCAGGGCATCACAGTAGTTCGTCATGTCGGTGATGATCACGAGGGTATCCATGCCTTTCTCGAAGGCCAGGTATTCAGCGACGGTCAAGGCGAATCTCGGAGCAAGGAGCCGCTCCATCACCGGCTCATCAGCCAGATTCACAAAAGCGACGAAGCCGGTTCTCATTTCCTCAAGAACCTTCATGTAAAAAGAATATTCTTGAAAGGTCATCCCGAGCGCAGCAAAGACNNAGCCCCGCGCATGAGAAGACCGGGAGCTTCTGCCCTCGCACAAGAGTATTGAGCCCGTCGATTGAAGAAAAACCGGTCTCGATGAAGTCCTCGGCCCGGGCGCGTGCCGAGGGGTTCATCGGTGCACCGGTAATCGGCATAGACTTGTCCGGGATGAACATCGGTAAGCCATCCATCGGCTCAAAGGAGCCGTTAAAGACCCTCCCTACAATGTCGAGCGACAGGGGCGCTTTCTTAATGGAATCGGAGAAGGTGATGGAGGTCTGGTCGAGATCGAGGCCCTGGGTTTCGCCGTAGACTTCGATGAGCGCTGTGTCCCCAACTATCTCGAGCACTTCTGCTTCCATCTGCTTGCCATTGGGGGCGAGGACCTTTACCACCTCCCCGATTTTGGCACTGAACACCTTCTCCACAAAGAGAAGAGGGCCTTCTATAGTCGAAACGGTCTGGTATGTATGCTCGGCCAGTCTCATAGCATCCCCCTTACGTATGCTCCGCACTCAGGATATCTTCCAACATTACTCCCTGCTTCAGTTTCTCTCCTGCCGAGTCGTGGAATTCAAGGATTCGCTTGATGATAGCAAAGGTTTTCTCGGGAGGTGAAAAAGCATCTTCACTGTACGCGTTCTGTGAGAGAAACTCCGTACGTATCTTCTCTGCCACCACCATGAGCAGCCTGTCGGTATCTTGGAGTCCCTCAGCGCCAACAATCTCAGCCACCTCTCTCAATGCTTCCTCTTCCTGAAGGGTTTGTTTACATCTCACATTCAGACCTTCCCATTCCTCAGAGACTTTCTCACGGTAATGTTCTGAGAGGTCTTTCCCATAAAGTGAATAGCTCTGGAACCAGTTAATGGCGGGGAAATGCCTCCGATGCGCCAAAGAGGTATCGAGCATGAGAAACGCCCCGGTTGTCCGAAGGCAAGCCTGGGTGACCGGTTCGGTGAAGTCGCCTCCGGGAGGGGAAACCGAGAGAATCATGCTGAGGGACCCGATCCTGCCATTCAGTGTCTCGACGACACCCGCTCTTTCGAGGAATCCTGACAGTCTTGAAGCAAGATAGGTGGGATATCCTTCTTCTCCCGGCATCTCCTCAAGCGAGGAAGATATCTCCCGCAAAGCCTCAGCCCACCGCGAGATGCTGTCGGCGAGGAACAATACATGATAGCCCATATCCCGGTAGTATTCCGCCATCGTGACTGCGGTGTAGATCGAGGCCTCCCGAGCTGCGACAGGCATGTTGGAGGTATTGACAACGAGGATAGTTCTCTCCATCAATTTCGTGTTAGTCCGCGGGTCCCGTAACTCCTCAAACTCTTCTATCAAGTCGGCCATCTCATTGCCCCGCTCACCGCATCCAACGTATACGACGATATCCACGTCCGCAAACTTTGCGATCGACTGCTCCAGGATTGTCTTTCCGGTGCCAAATCCGCCAGGGAATATCGCTGTTCCGCCTCTCGCGAGGGGAAACAGGAAGTCTATAGTTCGCTGGCCTGTCATCAGAGGCTCACGAGGTGAGAACTTTTTCTTATAAGGTCTTGCGGTTCTCACCGGCCACTCCTGACATCCTGTCATGTATTGACCGCTTTCGTACTGTCCAAAAGGTTCGTCAAGGCTGAAATCACCCTCAACGATCTGTGCGATCTGTCCTCCGCGCTCATCATTGCAGGAAAAGAAATGTTTGAAATGTCCTTCCTGAACATAACCGAGGATAGCTCCGTGAGCGACCTCATCGCTCTTCTTCAGCAGCGGCGTGAATCCCCATCGCTTCATGTAGTCAAGGGCGTACAGCTCTTTTCCCCCACTGATAAAAG
>DMNE01000417.1:5945-6510 GCA_003453735.1 Nitrospiraceae bacterium
ACCGTAAGCGGCCTGCCGACTCCTTTGACCGGCTCCCCGCCAGCAAGACCTCGCGTATCTTCGTATACCTGGATCACCGCTTTTTCTGATTCAAGGCGCACTACCTCGCCTGTGAGCATCGCGTGCCCCACGTAGACCCTCTCGTAGAGCTTGAGTCCCTTGAGATCAGTGGTCACGGTTGGTCCTGATATTCCTACGATTTTGCCGGTCACAATTTTAGCCTCATGTGGTATCCGATCGCCCTTCTGATAAGCCGCGCCGCGTAGTCTTCNNTCTTCTTCAGCTATCCCCTTGATCATCCGCTCATCAATAATAATGAGCCCGTTTTCGGACGCAGCCATCGTTTTTTTGAGCATGCCTTCGGCATCGATCGCTTCGCCGACGTATTGGGGAATGCCGGCAAGACTGAATCCATATTCCGCGTCATGAGGGGTTATGAATCCGAGTTTTTTCACTGGACAAGTTCCCCGGTTATGGTATCCCTATCGAGATCCTTGCCATACAAGAGAATACTCAGGTCCATTGCTTCGATCGAACACCTCCAGAGGTAATCGAGAAGCAGCCC
>DMNE01000311.1:0-5335 GCA_003453735.1 Nitrospiraceae bacterium
GCGGGTGAGACAGTTGAAGGACTGTTCCGCAGGATTGGAGGGATAATCAAGACCTGTCACTCGCCGCACCTTATCTTTATTATGACAGGGATCAATAATGTTGCATCAGGGGATCTTGATTTTATCGATACTTATAGAGGGGTTTGCAATAAGCTCTTTGATGCTTATCCTAGCGCGAAGATATTCATCCATAGCCTTTTGCCGAATCGGTTGCCGTGGATATCCCCAGATTTCCTTCAGAGTGTGAACCGATCCATCAAGAAGCTGGCGCAGGAAACCGGTGTAGAATATCTCGATCTCTATCCCGAGTTTCTCGATAAGGATGACACTCCGTCAAAAGCCTATTTCCTTGATGACGGTGTCCATCTCAGCCAGAAAGGATATGCCATCTGGTCAGACGTCTTAGCGACGGTCATTAATCGCTGATACTCAATCAGCAAGACCGTGTGAGTTAGCCGCGACCTTACGGTCAGGACTTCCTGTGCTGGCAGATGAAACGACATACATGTTACGATATATATGTCGATTAAAAAAAGCTCTGCCCTTTGAACAAAAGGATGGAGACCATGAAAGGATTGTACAGAGGTAATTCGTGTCGCCTATGGCTCTCACCCTCGGCTATTCTCCTTGCCCCAATGATACGTTCATCTTCTATGCCATGGTGCATCAGAAGATCGACACCGGTGACCTAAGGTTCAAAGAGATCCTCCTTGACGTCGAGACCCTGAACCAAAAGGCATTGAACTCTGGGTTTGATATTACGAAGGTCTCTTTCCATGCATATGGCCATTTGCGTGACACCTATACCCTTTTGTCCTCGGGTGGAGCACTGGGACGGGGCTGTGGCCCCTTGCTCGTTGCAAAAGCGGAAACAACACCGGAAATGCTCAGGGGGAAAAAGATTGCCATACCCGGCAGGCTCACAACGGCATATCTCCTGCTACAGCTTTTTGACCCTGCCTTAACTGATGATATTGTTGTCATGCCCTTTAACCAGATCATGGATTCGGTTAAACGCGGTTCGGTCGATGCCGGGTTGATCATTCATGAGTCACGATTTACGTATTCTGAATATGGGCTTTTCGCGGTAGAGGACCTCGGGAGATGGTGGGAGTCTGAGACCGGACTCCCTATCCCTCTCGGATGCATTATAGCCGAGAAGCGTCTCGGCTCGGAGACAATAGAGACAGTCGGTACTATTATTAGGAAGAGTGTTCAATATGCCTTCTCCCATAGAGAAGAGACCACGGGTTATATCAAAGCTCACTCTCAAGAGCTTGAGGATAGAGTAGTTGAACAGCATGTCAATTTGTATGTGAACACGTATACTCTTGACCTGGGGAGAGAGGGAACAGCGGCCGTCCAGGAACTCTTACGCCGGGCGGAGGAGAAAGGAGTATTCAACAAATCTCCGGTATGAGCGATTTTCGTCCGGAGAAGGTAGCTCTGTTCGTGTCATAACGCACTCTACGCACTCTTGGTTTTGTTGCGTTCCTGCTAAGAGAACGTTTATAATACGTTTCGGGATTTCAGCGATAAAGACCTTTAATGGTGGCACTACTGCCAGCAAAATACAACAAAGGAGGAACAAGATGTCGGTACCAGTTGTAGACATGGATTTGTGCATCGGATGTGGAACATGTGTTGAGTTGTGCCCTGAGGTATTCGAACTCAGAGATGACAAGGCATGGGTTATTGGAGCTGATAAGTGTGACAGCTGTGATTGTGACGCCGCAGCGAACTCATGTCCGGTTGAAGCGATAAAGTTCGAATAGTTGTCTTTCTGCAAGAGGGGGGGTAGCGAGAAATTATACCCCCCTTTTCTCTAGGTTGGGCGTACACCCTTTCCGGACTCTCGGACATGGGAAGATCCTCGTACAATACACTGGGCATCCCCCTAATCGTAGACTATGTTGTCAAGAAACCGTAACCTTTAGCGGTTGAGGAGTTGGTCATCAGCTCTTTGAAATCTCTTAGCTTAGGAAATTTAGTTGATGATTTGCCACCTTTTCTTGAGTTTGCTTTTGTTTTGAGTAGAAGATATTTTATTCCGTAAGCTTTGGCCGTTATTAATATGTCCTCAGAGTCATCGATAAAAAGTGTTTTGTCTTTGTTGAAATGGATCATCCTTTCGAGTTTCTGCCAAAATTCGATCTTCTCTTTCGGATAACCTAATTCGAAAGATGTTATGCACCTGTCAAAAAACGTGCCGATCTCTGTCTTTTTCAGTTTTATGTCCAGCACCTTGTAATGGGCATTTGTGACCATGTAGATCTTTTTCCCCTGCTCTTTAATCATACCAAGGAAGTCCTCGACATGGGGATGTACTTCGATAAGATGTCTTATCTGCTCCTTGAGGGCAGGGATGTCGAGTTTCAACTCTCGTGACCAAAAATCAATATCTGTCCAGTTGAGGGTGCCTTCATGTGCCCTGTATTTCTCAAGAAGTTCTTTTTTTGCCTTCCCGAAAGTTATACTTTGTTTCTCAGCATACTTTTCAGGGACAAGGTGCTCCCAGAAGTAGTCGTCAAAATATTTATCCAGAAGAGTCCCGTCCATGTCCAGCAGAACAACTTTAATATCCTTGAGAGGGATCATCTGAATGGTCGTCATATCTGTATCCTCGTCACAGCGGAAGCACTGAAGGACATGGCGCTGATAAAGCGTGAACCGTGCGACGTGCAGAGTAAAGCAAAAAAATCAGATTGCCGCTTGTTCCCTTTCATCTATTAAGAATCTGCAATGCCTTGTCATGCAGTCTCGTGTTTCCGGAAGCCAGGAGGGACACGCTTTTTCCAAGTCCGAGTTCGACATCGCCTATAGGGTCACCCTTCATATCGGTAAACATTCCTCCTGCCTCTCTTACCAAAAGCCATCCACCGGCAAAATCAAAGCTCCTCGAAAGGGATGGATTCACAAATACGCTTATGGATTCGCATGCAAGATATGCAAGGTCGAGGGCTATTGACCCAAGGCACCGAGTCTTGCGGGACCTTGAAAGCAGGGGAACGATCCTTGAGATATCCTTGCCGGGCGTCTGTGCCTCGTAAGCAACGAGGTAAAATTCCTCATCCTTCTGGGTTGAGATCATTTCATTATTCAGAAAAGCTCCTTGTCCTTTTTCTGCTCGAAACTCATCACCAGTAATGAGATTAACCACATAGGCTGTGGTAATACTGTCAACGGTCTCACCATCTGCGATCGCGATGGATGTGCAATAAAAGGGGATTCCCGATATGGCGTTCTTACTACCGTCTATGGGATCTATGAGAACTTTTTTGCCGCCGCCGTTTATCTCTTTAAGCCCGTATTCCTCAGAAACAATCGAGAACGGGTAACCGGAGGATTCAAGTTCATAGAGGATGGTATCCTCCGCAATTTTATCAATAGGAAAGGTCTTATCCCCTGCGGCCCCCACCCCTATGGCTTTCTGCGTCAACGGCCTGAAACGCTCCTCTTCCAACCGCACTAAGAGCTTTTCCCTTATCTTCTGCAAAACCGCAAGATACATGGTAGTCTCAAGTATTTTACCGTAAGCATTGCTTTCTCGCAATAACGTGAAAACAGAGGTTGCGCCTTAATTATTGGGACACTGCCAAAACAGGCTATGGACAGTCCGACAGCGTAGGGTGCCTTTTGCCCTCCATGATACAGCCCCGCCTTCCGCCAGTTCATCCGGATTCCTCAAGTTTCAGTCGCTTCGCACAATGCTCCTGTGATAAGATGTGGGTAGGCGTTATGAAGAAACGATTCATCATTGTACCTTTTTTATTTCTTCTTCTTGCTGTCGCCGCTTATCTCCTCTGGCCTTCGAACGAAAGCCGGATTAAGAAACTCTTCAACGAAGGGGCAAAAGCACTGGAGAGGAAAGATCTGGACGCAGTCATGTCAAAGGTGTCCTATAATTATCGTGACGATTACGGTTTGACTTACCTCTCCCTCAAGGAGACCCTTAAGAGAGAGTTTGCGAACCTTTCGGACATCAGTGTGGAATATGAGCTTACAAAGGTTCAGGTCAAAGACAATACGGCGACAGCTGAATTACAAGTGAGGATTTCTGCAACAAGAGGGACGGAGGCAGGATACATTATGGGAGATATCAAGACCCCTCTTCCCGTAAAATTCACCCTTGAAAAAGAGCATACAAAATGGTTGATTGCCAAGACAGAAAAAGTGGAAGGCTCGTGAGAAAGATATGGCTTCATCCTGTCAAAGGCCATTTCATTTAATGTCAGCGCTTTTCTTGCAGTCCTCATTGCATTGTTGGCAGTCATTGTACCCGTGGATATCTGGTGTCGGATTGCGGATATCGTGACAATTGATGCGCATAACGTGACAATACGACTAGCCGAAAATTGGTTCACCTGATACCTCTCAGTTATCAGACAACGCAACTCCGCAAGACTTTGTCCCGTAACATGCGCATCGTAACGAAACGAAAATTCCTGCCATTTATCGCCTGCGCTTTCAACGTGATGGCCGGCGGTGCGGGTTATTTTTGGTAGTCAACGGTCGATAGCCCTATTCCTCGGAAAAGAGAGTTTTGTCCCGAACTTTGCACAGCCTCTCATATGCGAGTAAGGCAGTCCTGCGCCCCGGAGTTCACCCCGCAAATCGTGAGGGAAAGGATTTCTCGTCGGGTTTGTGAACACAAATCCCGACAAAGCTTAGACTGAACCTACATACATACGGCCTCATCTGAGGTATGAAACGGGGAACCATGGATGCAATCTTTAACCCTTAGTTTTTCATGAAATTGCGAAATTGGAGGCATAACAAAAAATAAACGATCTATTTTCTTGCAATGCCTTAGATTAGAGGGTAAAATTGGAAAGCAGAGGACCTTGCGACAAGGGTTCTACCCCGTTGCGAATGGCATTGACCGGTACACGGGAGGTGAGCGATGAAAGTCAGGGAACTCTTGGCCACGAAAGGCATAGAGATTGTAGCTCTCGGGTCGGACAAGACTGTTCATGATGCGATCCGGGCAATGGTTGACAGGAAGATCGGTGCCGTGCTCGTTTCCATGGACGGCGAGACGGTCGGGATCTTCACCGAGCGGGATGTCCTAAGATGTCATCTTACCATGACCGGCAAGACCTTCAATCAGATTTCCCTGGGAGAGGTCATGACGAGAGAACTCATCGTGGCGGAACTGGATGATGATGTCTCGGCAATCATGAGCATCATGATCGATAAGTCCATCAGGCACTTTCCAGTGACTGACAGCAAGCGGATCATCGGCATGCTCTCAATCCGAGATATCGTGAAATCCCAGGTGACGGAGCTTGAGGCGAAAATTCATTACATGAAAGACTACGTCTCGGGGATCCAC
>DMNE01000311.1:5426-5790 GCA_003453735.1 Nitrospiraceae bacterium
ACCATAGCGGCGCCGCCGCACATCTGAGGAATGATGACGAGGTCATCGGGCATATCCGGATCGATAACTACCTTGAATTCTGCTGAACCGGCAGCAGTCGAAAGACTGGCAACTGATCCTTCCGAGAGGGCCAGTTGGTCCGCTCTCTTACTGCTTATCTTTAGGCACGGCTCAGGCGCAACACTCCGGAGAGAAAGAGAACGCCTCTCGAGGTCTCCCAATCCGAGGAGCGGATTACTAATGCCGAGGAATGTCATCCCGCCCCTTGGCTCGACATGAGAAACAAGCGCCGACAGAGAATCTGCGAACTCTTCGCTCTTTGTGCATCCTGCTTCAGGACCAGAATGCCCTTCGGGGGGCGAAA
>DMNE01000019.1:0-3938 GCA_003453735.1 Nitrospiraceae bacterium
AGATCATAAAGTACCTTCATTTCAGTGGCAAACAAGTGATCGTTGCACTTGAGGCATTTCCCTCTAGTCGACAGGAAATACTGAACCAGTGGATCGGGGGTTCCCTGAGCGAGGATGATTTTGAGCGAGCATATAAAGAGACCTGGAACATACCCTATGAGTACTACCAGGGAATACTTGAGTTCGCGAGGGCTCAAAAGATCCCTCTCATCGCAATCAATGCTGATAATGCGATGATAGCAGGGGTTGCGAAGTATGGTCTGCGCGTCGTTTCACAAGATTTACTGAAGGAGATTAAATTTACCGACTGCTCGGCTGACGCGCAGTATGAAGAGATTGTGAGTAAGACGTATCACGCCAGCCAATTTCCATTCCTGTGCAACGGACAGCGCCTTCGGGATGCCGTCATGGCATACAATATCGCAAATGCCATGAGAACAAACACTTATACTGTAGTTGTACTTGCCGGGGTTGCACATGCTATGAAAGTGGCAGTGCCGCGTATGCTCCAAAATCATGGTCATATAGGATACACGGTGCTCGTGCCTGAGGCAGTTGAACATATCATCAGGAGAACCCCAGATAAAGACATTGCTGACTTCACATGGAATTGAAATGGTAGAGAAAAGACCTCGTTATTCTCTACAGAGAATTCCTGTCGCAACAGAGGTCAAGGCGCACCTGGAGCTGCTGAAAGGACGTGTTCCGCTACTGAAGCAGGCCTGTGCCGCTGATCCCGAGCCGGGTGGGGAAGTTGGTGGTGGCGGCCCAGGGAAGTTCTTTTGAGGACATCGAGTATAGAAGCGGCGCTTTCAATCAGTCTCAGGCCAGCACCGGCAGCGAAATCATTCGGACATTCTGAGAGACCAAACAGCACATCATTAGAAAAAGCGGCATCACTTCGCGACGCATAATCAGTTCTTCGCATCACTGGATATCCTTGTGGGCGCTGCATGTGAGTGTTTTGTCCCTATGGGCAAAGGCTAATAAACAATTAAGGCAATTGTGCGCCATTAGTTAAGTCGCTATGGATAAATTAGAAGACGAGCGAATCGGCCTCGCAGCAAAAGCCATTCCATGGCTCATCGTAGCCCTTATTATACTCCTCGTCATCGTCGTGCGTGTAAGGCTGTCCGATGTCCCCCTTGAACGTGATGAGGACGAATATGCCTACATGGGACAACTCATCCTGCATGGCGTCCCTCCTTACAATGATGTGTATAACATGAAATTACCGGGAACTTACATTATGTATGCCCTCATGATGTCGCAATTTGGTCAAAGCATTCGGGGTATTCATTTTGGGCTCATAATTGTAAATAGTGCAACAATACTGCTGATATTTCTGCTGGGCAAAAAAATAATCAGCGAAACTGCCGCACTCACAGCGAGTGCGACCTACGCGATTCTTTCATTAGATTCCTCCGTAGCAGGCTTCGCTGCGCATGCAACTCATTTTGTTGTGCTGCCTGCTTTAGGTGGTGTGTTATTGTTGTTAGGTGCCTTGAGAACCAATAAATTGCACGCATATTGGTGGTCAGGCACGCTCTTTGGTTTGGCCTTCATCATGAAGCAGCCGGGACTCTTTTTCTTTCTCTTCGGCTTTTCCTATATTATTTATGCCTATGTTTCTGAAAGACCAGCGTATTCCTTTAAAAACTTTTATCGGCTCTTTCCCTATTTACGCTCGGAGGGGTAATTCCGATACTTGCCGTTCTTCTCTGGGTCTATACTTCCGGCAATTTCGGCAAATTCTGGTTTTGGGACCACTGAATATGCCTCAAGGTACGTCTCTCAGGTTCCTGCTTCAGTAGTTTTTTTATATTTAAAGAAAGTCTTACTGGTATCACAAATAGATTTATATTATTGTGGATCGCGTCTGTTTTGGGCTTTATTGCAATGTTTTTTTATTCGTGACTTTAGGGGAAATAAGGTTTTTTCGGGCCTCTTTACTTTCTTTTCTTTCCTGACGATCTGTGTTCCGGCACGCTCAGCCAGCTTGCTCCTGTGTTAGATACCGCTCACGGCTACTTGCCTGCTGAGGCCCTCCCTGACAGTCAGGCTCTGCTCCCCCGCCTCCCGCTGCAGGTTCGGCGGCTCTAGCACTCGATGAAGAGGTCAACCGAAAGAGAAAGAGTCTTGCTTTACGCGATACGTCGCACTGGGCGTTGCGGTCGAAGATGCCGTCAATAATGCGGATGTGCGTTTATAACCTGCATCAAGCTTCGTCGCTGCCCTCTTCATATACCGCACGTATCCTTTCCAATATCGCTCAATTCTCCAGATGAAAGGTATCGTGAACGTAGAATGTCGCGCCTGTTTCCGGTAAGAACTTGACAGCCTGCAGTGCTCTGATAAGATAACACTAACAGGGAGGAGAACTTGGGGGAAATTGTCCACACATCACGGATTACTATCGTTAGAGAGAAGGGCCCTACGCGAAGGGCAGTGATCGAGGGATTCAGTGAGCCGGTTTATTATGGCGTCCATGGAGGGATAAAAAAGTTTTACAGGGTGGAGCCTGACGAAGAGCACGCAGCCACACTCGATCATATCGTTGCTGCCACAGCCGCCTGAATGATGGGTACACTGGCCACAGTGTTGGCCGAAAAGAAGATCTTTACGAGGGAAGACCGGTACAAGGCAGAAGTGGAAGGTGATATTGAAAACGTCAATGGCATCCTCAGGATCGCCAGAATTCGGGTAAAGTATCACCTAAAAGTCCCTTTAGAACAGGCAGAAGCTGCACGTGAAGCTTTTTCGTCCTACCTTCATCTCTGTCCAGCGGCACAGAGTCTGATCGGATGTATAGAGCTTAAGGATGAGCTGCTCATGGAAGAAATGACTGCGTAATTCGCTGTACCGCCACAATCAGGCCCTGTAAAAAACACCCGATAAAACTTGGAACATCTCGTCAAATACGTTGACTACCGCTACAAACATTAATTCGTTGCCGATGCTCGCCCGCTTACGCTTTAGCGTCTCGGAATCACCTTATCTCTTTAGTGATTTTATTTACTCTGCGTCAGGTTCATCGTCCTTTTCGATAATAAGACTTCGCTCCACGATATGGACACCCATAACCTTGGCCTTCCCGATCGTATCTACACAGCTGCAATCCAAACCATTAATTATTTCCTTAATTTCGGAAATATCAACTCCGTCATTCAGCCTCACATCAACCAACAAATTTAATGAAACGGTTATGCGGTCATTCATTGTGGCCCCCTTCGTCCTTTAAAGTCTTCTGCGCATGTTATAAAAAAAAAGACTGCCTGTGAAAGCAGTCTTCACGAAAGATGTTGAGAAAGCGTGTTCACTTTTTCTTGTGTGTTGCGCAATATGCTGATTTCCCCACAGCCGGTTTCTTGCACTTCGTTCCCTGCTTAGTCTTTCCAGCACACATTGCTTTCTTTGCGGTTGCCATTGTTTCCTCCTTGTGACTGATCATTCTATTACAAGCATACCAGAAAATAACCAAGTTGCAAATCATCCTCTACGAAGTGAGGCGCGCAGCTGCGCGTACAGTTCACCTGGCACACCGGACATCCCTCGAAGCAATGTTGAGTTCCGCTGAAATATTCCGTGAACTACTCACCACTTAACCGCAGGAAGCGGTTGAAGTGGGAGCTTCGCGATTCGCTGACACTGGCATACTGCGGGTATTGCCCACAGCACGTCTTACAGTAGTCTCCTGCCTGGGGTTTCCCCAGACCGTCTACGGTAAAGCAATCCATAGACGCGCGCTTCGATTCGGGCAGTCCCTGCCCTATTTGAGCCTTTTTCCTGAAGCTGACACCCTTTTTCTGCTTTCCCTCAATAGTGCCCTCCAGTAATGCCTTGATTCCCCTTCTCTTGATAATGAGTGAGGCATTATAGTCAGCATTGGCACAAAAGTCGCAGTTTCGGCAGATAAATACTGCCTGCGTTTCCCGATT
>DMNE01000019.1:3944-4722 GCA_003453735.1 Nitrospiraceae bacterium
ACAGAACAATCAGTCCCCACATGGAATTGAGGATTGCCTTGTTGAGTCCTGATTTGGCGGCTGCACCATTTTTTATGTATTTGCCGTTTTCGCCCTTCTTTGCTTTGGCCCGTTTGCTCATGTTCTTGACCGGGAGATCCTCAAAGACAAAGACCTCATAGTCAGATTCCACAAGCGCATGGCTGCTCTTATGTGCCGGGTCCTGTCGGATATTACGCTGCTTGGCGTAGGTCTTGCCTATGTTGTCCTTGGTAGCTTTGCCCCGGTTGGAGTCCCTCTGTTGCCGGGAGAGCTTTTTCTGATGTTTCTTACGTGCTTTCTCCGCTGTGGCAAGACTCTTCTTCTCGACTTCGGTAAAATCATAGTGAACGCCATTGCTGGTTGCCAGGGGAATCGTAACCCCACGGTCACTCCCTAGCGTGATGGTATTCAGTTCCTCCGCCGTAAGCCCGGAGAAGTATTCCAAGAGTTTATCCTCGGTCATAGGCTTCGACTTATCGGGAAGGGCCTCTTCCCTATAGCTGAATCATACGTGCCACTGCCCGTTTTGCCTCGATACCGTTATGGTCCTGGGGATTTCGTAGGGACGGTGGGCTTTGAATTTCAGCTCACCTACCAGAAACTTGCCGGTCCCAATGATCTGCTTGTGCTCAGTGATCACCTCTCCGTTCTTTGTTTTCCTGCTCTTCCCGGTCGGTAGAAACTGAAACAGTTCGCTGGTGATCATCACTGTTTGTCTTCCATGACTTTTCCTCCTGGCTGGCCGCTTCGCCAGTCC
>DMNE01000019.1:4754-4896 GCA_003453735.1 Nitrospiraceae bacterium
TTGCTTGTCCTTGAACTGTGAGTACTGCTGGTCTATCGGCGTATGCTGACCGGTCAAAGATAAAGTATGGTTCCGGAAGGTGCGGAAGTAGTTATCCTCTGCTACCTTTGCATTGTAGAGGAAGCGTTGGTGCCCGATCCAT
>DMNE01000019.1:5012-5159 GCA_003453735.1 Nitrospiraceae bacterium
CAAAAAGCTTTTCCTGAGATCCTTCGGTCCTGGCGATGCCTATTGCTCAAGTTTGGGGGAGAGGATGATCATGTGCATCTCTTAGTGGAAATCCAGCCGGCACCCGATACTTCCAGATTGGTCGATAATCTCAAGTCTGCCAGTTCC
>DMNE01000487.1:0-3815 GCA_003453735.1 Nitrospiraceae bacterium
GGGGCCCTGTCTTCTGCTTCGAGGTATTCGATCTCGATGCCCTCTTTGGTTATTCTGCAAATCTGGCCATCCTCAAGATAGATAAACCTTCTCGTATAGGGAAGAAGAGCAGGGATGTCTGAGGCGAAGAAAAACTCTTTCTCCCCGAGGCCGATCACCAGAGGGCTACCCCTTTTTACGGCATAAAGGACATCGCGATGTGATTCACTCATGATACCTACAGCGAACGTGCCCCGCAAATGGGTTACGGCATTCTTTATCGCCTCCCGCAGTTGGAGACCCTTCGCGAGGTACCGCGAAATCATCTGCGGTATGACCTCTGTATCCGTGTCTGAAGAGAACTGATGTCCTTCTGAAAGAAGAAGTGACTTGAGGTCACGGTAATTTTCGACAATTCCGTTGTGTACAACGGATACACCTTCTGTGGTGTGCGGATGGGCATTCCTTTCCGAAGGTGCCCCGTGAGTTGCCCACCGGGTGTGGCCAAGGCCGATCGTTATGTCATGGGAATGATTGGGGAGAATCTTCTGTAGGTCATTTATCTTGCCTTTCGTCTTATAAATCTCTATTCCTTTTCCGTTTTGCAAGGCGATGCCCGCAGAGTCATACCCTCTGTATTCAAGCCTCTTCAGACTCTCTATCAATATTGAGAGGGCGTTGCCCTGGCCGACGTAGCCCACTATTCCGCACATATGCCACCTCCGGATGATGATTATAACGAGACAACTCTTTCCGTTTATGTCCCCTTCAATAATGAAGCAAAAAATATACCAATTTTTGCTCTAGACAAAATGTAGGATTTAAACTATAATTACTCTAAAAAATATCTCTAATGAGTTGACTTTTTTGGAAATTCCTATGAAACTATAGGTGAAAAAAATTGAGCACTATGGAGAATCGGTAACTGCAGGATTGCTTAGGGGAGGGCGATGAAACGGTTATATACTTTTTATACCGATAAGAAATTGAACATAATCTCTTGGGGAAAAGATATTGCTGATTTTACCGGAGAATCAGCCTCAACCGTCCTGGGAAAGAAATACTTTGAGGTGCTTCCGAGAATATTCAGGGACGATAGAGACGCCCTGTTGACCGCTCTCAAGGGAAAAAAACAGCTCACTATGAAAGGATACAGTGTTAATTGCTTCAACGGTCAGGTCAAGGCTGACATCAGGATCAACCCTCTGAAGGCTGCAGGTGGCAACGTTGAAAAGATAAAGGTTTCTTTTTCTCCTGATTCTACCTGTGCTATGGCCAAAAAGCTCTTGAGTTCGCAGAGATACATTGATATTGGTAAAATAACTTCGACCCTTGCGCACGGGGTAAGGAATCCTTTGAACGCGCTCAAAGGGGCTGTTGTGTACATCAATGAGAAGTATGCAGGCGAAAAGACGCTTCTGGAGTTTACCAAGATCATTGAGGATGAGATCGAACGGCTCGAAAATTTTATTTCGCGGCTTCTCAGCACACATGTTCAGGATACAGGATTTTCCCTGATAGATATCAACTCCCTGTTGAAAAGAATAGAAATCTTAACGTCTCTTCAGGCAAAAGCCAGCAACATACGAGCTACTTATGAGTACGGGGATATCCACCCGATTGTTATCAACGCGTTTCACTTTGAGCAGGCAATTCTGAATGTCATAAACAATGCGATAGACTCGATGCGCTCGGGCGGGCAAATTACTGTAAAGACTTACGCTGAATCGCGATCGGGAAATGGCTTTGTTACGATAGAGATATCTGATACAGGTCCCGGGATCGATAAAAGCAAGGTTCGTTTCCAGGCTACTCCCGCGGAGAGGAAAGAGAAGGGGTTTGGATTGTCTATTACCCATGAAATTCTTCAGTTCTATGACGGCCATCTGGAAATAAAGAGCAAAAAACAGCAAGGGACTACGGTGAAATTATCCCTCCCCGTAACGAAGGCGGGAGGGAAACAATGAACGGTGCCGGTAAAGGGACCATCCTCATTGTGGACGATGAGCCCAATGCGCTTAAAGTGCTCTCTGCGATACTTTCTGCTGAAGGATATGCCATTCATGCTTCGAAGGATGTTGAGAATGCAACCAAAGTAATCCATAGGAAGGCCGTTGATGCAATCATCACCGACCTGAAAATGCCCGGCAAAGATGGCATGCAGTTCTTTGAATATCTTGCCGAGGCGCATCCTGATATTCCCGTTATTTTCCTGACCGCTTATGGGACGGTTGAATCTGCTGTTTCTGCAATGACCCGAGGGGCCTTCTATTATTTCATCAAACCTCCTGATTATCAGAAATTAAAGGGTATTGTTGCCAGAGCAGTAGAACAACGGCACCTGAAAAAAGAGATCGAAATCCTAAAGAGGAGACTTGCTGATGGGAATGGTCACTATCTTTCGGTGGGCAATACCTCTGAGATGCGCGCGGTATTTGAAACGATCGAGGCTGTCAAGGACTCAACGAGCAGCGTCCTTATCTGTGGTGAGACAGGTACGGGAAAGGAGCTCATAGCACGGGAACTCCATTACCGCAGTACGAGAAAGGACAGGCCTTTTGTGGCGTTTAACTGCTCCGCCATACCAAGGGAGCTTGTGGAATCGGAGCTCTTCGGGTATGAGANNGGCGGCACCATTATGCTCGATGAGATTGGCGAGCTCGAACTTCCCATACAGGCAAAGCTCCTGAGGGTGCTTCAGGAAAGGGAGATCGAGCGGCTGGGAAGTAACCAGAAAAACAAGGTAGAATTCAGGCTTATATCCTCTACAAACCGGGACTTAAGAAAAGAAATTCAGGCAGGCAATTTCAGGGAAGACCTCTTTTACAGAGTGAACGTGGTACAGATAGACATCCCTCCCCTCAGGCAGAGAACAGATGACATACCTCTTTTGGTAGCGGAATTTACAAAAGAATTCTGTACGAGGGAGAATAAGATGCTCACGGTAGCGGATCAAACAATGGCGCTATTTCTGGATCACCCGTGGCCGGGAAATGTGAGACAGCTCAAGAATGTTATTGAAAGAGCCGTCGTGCTGGCGAAGGGAGATCGCATTACCCCGAAGGAACTTCCCGAGGAATTCAACCGCACAGAAGGAAGTCCGAAGGCTGCCAGTTCGAGAAGGACGCTGAAGGAATTGGAGTTTCAGGCGATAAGGGAATCGCTTCAGAAATGCGATGGCAACAAGTCAAAGGCTGCCAAGATGCTCGGTATCTCAAGAAAAGCACTCTACAAGAGACTGGAAGAAATGAAATGTATCCAATGAAGACAGAATGGTCCTCTGAGTGTATCCATTAGAAGCAGATGTTTGATGGCAAACCAAACCGTGCCTAAAGAGGAGGAGTCACCACTGAACCATAGAGAACTACATAAAAGATTTTCCCTGTACAAGATTAGTAATCAATGCCTGAATTCCATTGTTTTGCCTTCCTACGGCATTCGTATCGTTCACTAACCAACCTCCTCTAATATCTGATATTGCTACCCCGGAAAGCATCGCCCCTCTGTCCGTTTTATTCTTACGTCTTTCATCTCTCTTGATGAAAGATATTCTTCGTGACTACCAGGGATGGTGAGTCTCTGGCATATCAATTGCTTAAATGTGAAACAGGCAGACAAACAATTATGAACTGGTATGCACTGTACGTAAAATCAAGACACGAATTTCTCACCCACGGCGACTTAGTGAGAAAGGGAATAGAAACCTTTTTGCCGGCCTCACGAAGGCTGAGGCAGTGGAAGGACAGAAAAAAGTGGATAGATTTTGCGATTTTCCCTGGGTACCTCTTTGTCCATGTGTCGCCACAACCGGAAGCGCTTCTCACTGTCCTGAAGAC
>DMNE01000487.1:3911-4145 GCA_003453735.1 Nitrospiraceae bacterium
CCCTTACAAAGAAGAATGACCAGTATCTGTTTCTGATCACGATAGAGCTTCTGGGGCGAAGTATCGGCGTCAATATTGCTGCCGATGAGTTAGAGGCAGCCTGAAGTAAATAGACAGATGATACGGGTCGTTGTTGATTTTTGTCTCCGAAAAGCTAATTAGATCGCACTGCGAGTTACGGGTCTTGCTTAAGTTCCTTCTCGATTACCCTTGTAATTGAGAGGGCGGAGCATT
>DMNE01000387.1 GCA_003453735.1 Nitrospiraceae bacterium
AAATAGCAGCGCCGTGCTGACACCAGTCAATCCGCCAAGAAAAAGAACGGCAGCCGATTCCTTCTTCATTATCTGTTTTGCCTTCATACTTTCCTCCTTTTCCGGGCCAACGTTTTACCGAGGCATCATCCAAAACAAAAAAACCGAGCAAAATCAACGGCTCGGCCATCGTCCTCAAGAAGAGCCACCTTCTTCCGCCCCTTTTTCATAAAGGTTTGCCTCGCCCGGAATCTCTTAATAGTATGCTATCACCTTAGGGCCGCCTTTTCCAGTTAGAATTGTTAATCGATTTAATAAAAGAATTAAATAGTGCTTGGTTGCGCTCACTTTCGGACGTGCCAAACCGTGAAATCTAACAATGCTTTTTCCGTCTCTTTTTGTGGTTTCTGATTTTGATTCCAGTAGCCCACTACGCACGTTTATGGGATGACGGTGCAGAATACAGGCATCAGCCAAGACGGGGTGAGCGGCAGAAAAAAGCATTTGAGCTACTTGTGGGGGCGGGGCCAAGGTTTCGGCAAACTCGAGATGAAACTGATAGAATAAATGAAACAGGCACTCGAAGTTGGATCGCCCTCTTGCGTAAAACATGACATCTCTTTAGTTTCAGGATGACTATGGGTCACGCTGAAGACAGGCGATGTTGTCACCGTGCCCCTCAAGCATGAAACATTCGGACTCTACTGGTAAAGTGGTTTGCAGGGCGGTGGTTATCGGCTAGGAAAGAATTGTTGTCGTGAGGGAATGTGGAAACAGTAGGGTGAGAATAATAGAAATGGTTAGACCCGCAACCATAGATGATCTGGCCCCGTGCATTGAGCTTCTCGGCCTTCTTTTTAGTCAGGAACATGAGTTTAACCCCAATCCCTCAGTTCAAAAGAGAGGGCTGGAAATGATCATTAAGAATCCTGAAGTCGGCACCGTATTCGTATACGAACGTTATGGTGTCATTAAGGGCATGGTGGTCATATTGTATACTGTGAGTACCGCCTTGGGCGAAAAAGTCGCCCTCCTTGAAGACTTGGTAGTATTGCCTAATTCAAGAGGGAACGGTATCGGCACAAGCCTGATTAACTATGCGGTGGGATTTGCAATTAATAATGGATGCGGAAGGATTACGTTACTCACCGATAACGATAATGAATCGGCCCACAAATTGTACCGGAGACAAGGTTTTGCGAAATCGGATATGGTCGTCTTCAGGAAATTGATTGGGGAGGATAATACAAAGTGATGTGAAGTTCCTATGCATTAGCGTAGGCCCGAATTCTTAGCAACAGTCGCAAGTCGTGTGAATGATCTCCCGGGCTTCGGGCAGTGAAAACGTAGTGGGGTTCGTTATAAGAACCCTATGAAACATTTTGCCTTTTTGTTGATTTATACCTAACCGTCATCGCCATTCTCCAACGATAACAGCTGCCGTATCCATATGGCAACGCTTCGCCGTAGAATCGGCTTTGCCGGCAACGGCCGAGCAATGGACTGGAACTGAGCAAAAAATCGGGTACAATATCCTTAGAAAAGGGACACCGGGAAAGGCAGGTATTGATCCATGAAAAAGAAGCTCTTGTATGCAGGCGGCATAATCGCAACGCTCATCGTCGTTGTCATTGTCGGTCTGACCATCTTCGTAAAGAGTTACCTCGGGAGCGACAGGCTCAAAGCTATCATTATCCCGAAGATCGAGGAATTCACCGGGAGAAAGACGAACATAGGCAACATTGACGTTTCGCTCTTCAAAGGCATAGATGTCGAGGGCATAAGCCTTATGGACAGGGAAGGAAAGGGCGAATTCCTGAATGTCAGGGAATTTGTACTCAACTACAGCCTGCTGCCGCTTCTCCATAAACAGCTTGTGATCAGGAAGATTAAGGTTGTCTCTCCCTCTGTCGCCCTGGTGCGGGGAAAAGACGGCACTTACAATTTCTCGGACATACTCGAAAAAGAAAAGGCAGGCAAAAAGGAGACAAAGCCGGCGGCCGAAGAAGAGGGCCTTCCTTTTTCAGTTATAACGGACAAGATAGCGGTGCAGGATGCGAGGATGACGTTCTCGGACGAACAGGGCGTTATCCCCTCGATCTCTCTTGCCTCAGATATCGATCTGAAGGTAATTGCGGAAAAGGGCGTCAGTCCTGAGATATCCGGAAAGGTGGATGTGAAGGCACTGACGATGAAGGTGGGTGACAACGAAATAAAGAGCGCGGGGACTGTCGGGATCGGGAAGGATACTATCGACCTGGATCTCTCCTCCACAGTGGGAAAGGACACGATAAAGCTTTCCGGAAATGTAAAGGACTACAGAAATGCCCCTGTTGTGAGGCTGGATGCGAGCGCAAAGGAACTCGACCTTGACAGACTTCTTGCCATGGCGAGTGGTGGGAAGGGACCGGCGGGGCCGCAAAAGGGAAAACGTGCCGCTTCGGGACAGGCACTAAAGGCACGGGAAGGCAAGTCGGCCGATGTGAGCGCGTCAGGAGAGATCAGGATAGCTTCCGCAAGATATAAGGACTATCTCCTTAAGGACTTTGCGGCACGGTACAGTTATGCAAAAGAAATCGTCACCATTAACCCGGTCCGCATGGGCATCTCGGGCGGAAGCGACGCTCAGGTCGCAGGGAATCTCAAGGCCGACCTCCGGTTCTCGCTTGCCTCGGGCGGAAGCGCGGCGGAGTCGATAAAGAGATCGCTCGCCGGCGGGGCGTCGGTCGATCTGAACAGGTGTGAAGTAAAGAAGACTAAGATAACCGACGCGATCGCACTCTTTACCGGGATACGGGAAATCGCCGCCCCCCGGTTCGACAAGGTGAATTTCCTCTTCACCATCGGAAATCAGAAAGTGGACCTCAAGGGGCTCATGAGCTCTGCCCTGCTGACTTGCGATCCGACCGGCACTGTCGATTTTGAGAAGAGGATCAACGTTATGGCAGACCTCAAGGTTGCCCCCTCGCTTGCCGGCGGTCTCACCCCGACGGCGCTTGCCACGTATATAAAGGACGAAAAAGGCTGGACCGTCATCCCTCTCAAGATTACGGGTACAACGGACAAACCATCCGTCGGTCTCAATGAAACAAAAGTGATCAAGGGCGTGGAAAAGGGGAT
>DMNE01000153.1 GCA_003453735.1 Nitrospiraceae bacterium
CTGGCTAGATTCTGTGAAACAAGCGGAGGACATGCGGTTTTTTGCTCTGGCTGCGTGAGGGAAGAAGTGCGTGGCTTGGATCCGTTGTAAAATGAGCTTCTCTGAGAAGCCACCTTTTGACTTCGAGCGCAGATTGTATTCCTTCGTATACGCTGTATTTGAGCTAACCTTTGAGCTACAGGAACCTGTAAGAAATGATGGTGAACCGTGCACTTTCGGTGGACCACACTAGGATCTACCGCTGGGGGGCAGCGCTATTCCCCGGAGATGAAATTTGGGGCCTGCTTTCTCAAACGTCTGTTAGAACAGGTATGCTTCAGGACTTCAGTATCATTTGGTTTAATGCAGACCGCGACTCTCCTATAGATGTGACGCGTACCGCTGCATAGTCCCGGATCGGACACTTATTCTCGCAGATTCCGCAGCCGTTACAGAGGGTGGGATCTATAAACGGTCGTTTCAGCACTTTCGTCGTCCCATCCCGAAGCTGAACTTCGAAGGGCTGGAACCAAATAGCCTTCGGGGACGTGGGGCAGACCTCTTCGCAGACAATNNGTGCCGATCTTGACCTGCTTCTGTCCAGCGCCCTTTCCCAATTTTTGCTCTACGGTAAGAGGGCTGATCGCCCCTGTCGGGCATACGTGGCCGCAGAGTACACAGTTGTATTCGCAGTAGCCAATCCTGTCGATGAGGACAGGTGTCCATATCCCCTCAAATCCAGCCTCATGTAATGCCGGCTGGATAACGTTCGTTGGGCAGACCTTCATGCATTCCCCGCACTTGATACACCTCCTGAGGAAGTCCTTTTCGGTGATAGAACCCGGAGGCCTGATTACACGGTATTGTGGTGAGGTTCCTGAGGCGATCGTGCTTCTCATCACCGGAAAGAGCACAACCCCTGCCAGGACGCTTTCGATTAGCCTGCGACGGCTCACATCGAGGGACATGTGAACCGAACTTGAGGGCCTTGGCAGGCCATAATGTATGGCGTTCTCGGGACAGTCCTCGATGCAATTCATACAGAGGTGGCATTCAGTGATTCGCAGTTCTGAATGGGGATTGCAGCCACCGTGACAATGGCCAAGGCATTTTTTGCAGTCAGTGCAGAGCTCGACATCTCGCCTTATTCTCAGGAGAGGTCTGAGCGAAAGCAGCCCTAAGAGCGCCCCTAAAGGGCAGAGCACACGGCACCAGAACCTCGGCAGAAACCTATTGGCTAAAACTACGGCGAGAAAGATGAGTCCCAAAAAAGTTCCTCCGTTGAACAGGGGCTGCTTGAGATAAAGCCAGCTCCGGCCGTAATTGACAGCCGGCAATATCGAGATCGTAAAAGATCTGGTGATAAAGGGGATCGGATCGAGCAATCCCGTCTGCAGAGAACCGAGCGCTGCGAGGACAAGAAATAAAGCAAGGATATAGTATTTGAGACGGTAAAGGACACGATAGGAATTCAGCACAACGGTATCCACCGCCCTTAACCGGTTGAAAAAGCTTCCGATGATCTGGTTGATGATACCCATCGGACAGATCCAGGAACAGAAAAAGCGGCCGACGAGAAGTGTACCGATGATGATGAAGAGTGAAAATGCGAGGCCTTTGAAAAGGGTCCAGCTCGTGAGAAACGACGCGATTGCAACAAGAGGATCGAGCTCAAGAAAAAGTGGAGTCTCGTAACCTTTTATACGTTTAAAGCTCGTGAGCCACAAAAGAAGAACAAAAAGAACCAAACAAAATACGGCGTAAATACGCCTGATATTTCGCAGGGTCAATATCTTTCCAATCATACTTCTATTTCGGCGACGTTGAGCAATTTCAAATCGGAAATTCCGATGCCCCTCTTTTCAGCCATCGTAATGAAAGGAATATCCTCGGCCTTCAGATCGAGAAACCTAAGCGCATAGGACTCAGCTGCTACCAGATCCGCTCCCGCGATGACCGTATTTTCGATAGCAACATCAGAAAGATTCCCGCCGGTCGGACCATTTCTCTTGAGCACCCTTGTGGCATCTACAACGGTAAGTGTAGGCCTGATCGCAGAGACGAGGTCCGCAATAGCGGTATTGATGTCCTGGTGCAGGCGGTTTCTCTGGCCACCCAGAGAGCCGTAAAGATTTTTCATCGCTATTGTGCATTTGCTCAAAGAGTGTTGTTTCACCACTGGGAGGTTGATGAGCTTGTCCACCTCGTGGTAAAAAGCGCTGACAGGCCAGACCTTGAGAACTTCGCCTTTCAGGTCGGTCAGGACAAAGTCGTTGTCCGAGGCAATTTTGATTTTGCCGCCGGCCCTCTTCGTTGCGTCCTCGATGCCGGAGCGAGCAAAACATCGGTAAGGATCATTCACAGAGACATCCGTAACCCAGACCTCTGATGCTCGTGCCTCAAGACAGAGTTTGACAATAGCGCTAACCACAGCGGGATTAGTGTTAGCCGCCTGTTCAGGCTGTCTATCCCATGCTGCATTCGGTTTTAGCAGGACCTTGTCGTTGGGGCTCACAAAACGGCCCATGCCGCCGATCTTTTCTATGGCGGCCCGGACCATCTTTTCGGCATCCTTGCCGCGGGCAACCGCTAAATGAGGGTAGCCCTTTTTCTCTTCTGTGCGGTAGTC
>DMNE01000016.1:0-139 GCA_003453735.1 Nitrospiraceae bacterium
CCGGAAGGACAAAGGATTCTTCTGATTTCTCTCAGTGCCTGCAAAGGGTCTTCCATAAAGCAGATCGTCGTTACCATCAGTGCAAAGTCAAATGCATTATCCTCGAAGGGTAGATTCTCCGCTTTTGAATCATATACTG
>DMNE01000016.1:206-3381 GCA_003453735.1 Nitrospiraceae bacterium
GAAGCAACATTTTCACCGCGCGCAACTCCGACTGGTACACCGATAAATAGATGTCAAACCATTTATCATATTCTTCGGCGTACTTGTCGGATGTATCAATCTTGTTCATTATCCTACTGATCGGCTCATTATATCATTCAGAGCGTCTTTAGCATTCTTTCTTATCTCCAATACTTCCTCCCCTCTGACAGTCTCCCCCTAAAATAACCCTTGGATTGAAATATATTTCATTTTCAATAAAACAGCGGAGGTGAAAGAGATCATATTTTTGTAAACGATTCGCCACTCTCCTACTCCGACAAATGAAAAAGCCGGACTACTGAAGCTTGATCCTTCAGTAGCCCGGCCGTGTCCTAAGAAGACCCCTGTGTTAAATCTTATGCCTGTTCCAGAGCTTCCTGTCTGGCTGTTTCACGCTCCGCTCTGCGTCCCTGCCACATGGCTTTCAAGATTATGAAGGCTCCGAGCAGAAGGGCAAACGCCATTATTGCAAAACTCGAGCTTTTAAAGACTTTAACAGTAGTTTCACTCATCGGATGTATCAGCCCCAGCTGTGCAAGGTATACCGGTACCATCAACGCCCTGCTGAAAAGAACTACGACCATGATAGCGCCCATTACAAACTTGATCATAAAGGGCTTCACATAGGTCGTGCCCATGGCTCCAAGCTGAATACCAAAGAGAGACCCTGCCAGTATGATCGCTGTCAGACGGAAATCAACCAATCCGTGCAGCGCGTACTTGAATGAACCACCCAGACCCATGACAAATGCTATGACGAGTTCCGTCGCCGAGCCCATAAGACCTGGAGCTCCAAGTACATAAATCAGTGAAGGAACCCCTATAAAGCCACCTACCGCGATGGTAGCAGCCGACATGCCGGTAGCAAAGGCAAGCGGAATAATAAAAAGAACCGATACCTTTGCCTTGAGACTTTTAAAATAAACCATCGTCCCCGGTATATTGATTGACTGNNACCCATATGGCTATCTTTGATGTCTTCTCCTCCTCATCCGTTTTGCCTGATTTGTGGGTCTTTAAGGCATCCCGGAGAACAAAACTGCCGACGACAGCCAATATGACAACGAATGCCACACTTACGTAAAGATTCGAACCGGCGTCACCGAATGCCTTCTTAATGTTCTCCTGGACTGTGGCACCGTAGAATACGCCTGCCTCAGCAAAGATACCGAAGATAATACCCAACTTGACGTCCACCTGCCCGTACTTGGCTCGCTTAAGAGCACCCACGAGCGCCTTCGGGAACTTATGGCACATGTTGCTGGCTACTGCAACAAGCCCCGGTACCCCGAGGCTCATCATCCCCGGTGTAAGGACAAAAGCTCCCCCAGAACCGATAAAGCCGCTTACAAGTCCCCCTACAAAACCTACTGCAAAGAGATACAATATGTTCGCGTAATTCAGATCGATAAACTTTACTACTTCATGGGCTACGTCGTGCATGTGTCATCCTCCTTTTCCCTATATTCTTGTTTTCACAATCCTGCCATCACGAGGTTACGATTGCGGATGCTCTCTGCTGTCAGGGCGTTTAGTCTCTGTTTTCTGCCTTACCACAGCACTCTTCTTCGCTTCGATGCCGAGGACCGACCAGAAATAACCGGTAAAGTGACCGTGTATGTAAGATATTAGAAAGGCTCCGGCAATCGGAAGGGCAGCATACAACGCGCCTCTTGTAAAATATCCCGTAATAAAATTCTGGTATGAGAGCACTGCTCCAAAAATGATTGCTGAACATATCCCGAATAGGACCATTTTCCCTAATGGTTTCTTCTTCGATTTACTATAATTTGCGGTCATAGTCTACCTCCTTATCCAGATAACATCATTTTTTCATGTTTTTGAGAACCCTGAAACCAGGACCAAAGGACAATTAAGTTTCTCCCATTCCTCCAGGGTCTCAGGTTTGTCACTTACAGAATTGATCCACAAATCCTCCGAATCGATCACAACAAACTGGATACCCTTTTCTGGTTCCAGAAATCTCCTGATCTCCTCTTTCATCGATTCTTTGCACCGTCTGACCTTGTACTCTATCCCTTTTGTTTTCAGCTCCTTCAGGTATTTTTTCAGGAATAGTATTTCATCATCTTTTTTTGTGATATACAGGATTTCGATCCCGACCCTGATGCGTTTGCAGATATTAAGCGCATATCTCGCCGCTTTCATATCCGTTTCCTCACCGGTTAAAACGAGCAGAACTTTATGCCTCTCGTGAAGGATCCGCATTGCACTGCCAATCTCTCCCGCTTCTGCGAAAGCGACGGAAGACATTATCTCTTCAAATTGTTTGACTAATGATTTTATATGCATGCTCTTCAAAATCCTCCCGATATTTTATCTCTCCACAAACTCTCATGTCGGCCATCCGCCCGGAGAGTTGTCGCCCTCCGACCGTAACGGATATTGCTATCTCCCCACACCGGGTGCCCGCAAATCTTTGCCAGCCCTGCCAGCCGGACTTATACGGTCCACATTCTGCGGTCTCTTCTGCCTCATAATTTCTCTTGCTGTATCAAACTCGCCGGCCTCTGCAAATGTTGCTGCAACGAACATGTTCTCCAGTTTCTTGACTATTCCTTTCACAGTTTCTGCACCTCCTTTCACTTCATGGGAATATCAACTTCCATGCCAGAATTAATATCCTTATAAATCAGTAAGATATGAGGTATCTGTCATCTCTCAAGCAAAGGAATTCGATTCACAATGCAACAATATGTTTTCCCGCCAAAGATGAATACTTATATATATTAAGGATTAGCGCATATAGGATAGCTTTTTCGATGTGTTGCATCAGCGCTGAAGGTAGTTGCATTATGCAATAAACTACTGAAAAAGCCCGTAGTCGCATCGGGAAAATATTATCTGTCTCTCCCAGAGCCGAAGCATATCCAAGGTTGGCGTCACCTTTCTCTAACGAATTGGCGAGGAAGTGGAAAAGTGCTACAATGGCCTTTTACGCGGTGTACCGCGATTCGGAAGAAGTGTCGGCGTTTAACGCCGTTTGTTTCTTCTTCAAGGGATATTGCACCCCTAACGATTCACACGCCTATCTCCCGCAAGGTGCGAAGGTAACCGATAATGTCCTCACGGCTGAGCATGCCCCGGATATGTCCGCCTTTCATTACAGGCAGCTGGTTGACACCGTCGCGCG
>DMNE01000016.1:3447-3647 GCA_003453735.1 Nitrospiraceae bacterium
AACATTATCTCCACGCTCCACCACAAAACTCCGCTTGCCGCTACCCAAGATGTGGTCGTCAACGAGTTTCTGCAGGGTGGTATCCCCCGGAAGTGAGAAATACTGGTGGTTCATCGCCTGAGACACCCTCCTGCCTGCCAAGGTATCACGAAGGACCTGCTGCTGGACCTGGGCGACTGCGGCGGTCTCCAGAAACCAGC
>DMNE01000110.1:0-132 GCA_003453735.1 Nitrospiraceae bacterium
TGGTAGGGATTGATGTATTTTTTCATGACCGAAGATTCTCACCTCTCATTTTCCTTTGACTGATGCGATCTATGTTCATAATGTCAATGCGATGCTCATCTCGCCACCTATTTCATATAGGGGACTTTTATA
>DMNE01000110.1:157-374 GCA_003453735.1 Nitrospiraceae bacterium
GTTCGAATCCCTTCAGGCGCGCCAGTTCTCTCAATAATATGGGGACTTATTTAACACCTCTGAGAAACATGTTCCGACCAAAGAATTCTCAAGTGACAGCCCTAGGTGGCTGTGGGTTTCCCGATAATATGAACGACGAATCATTTGCGAATCTTATGCGGACGCTAATATAGATGAGGCGAAACAGCATAATGACTTTTTTACAATGTGCTCTTAC
>DMNE01000110.1:537-6338 GCA_003453735.1 Nitrospiraceae bacterium
ATCCCCACGCGGAGTAATGGAGGTTTTATAGCATGAGTCTATTAAAGATTGTTGTTCTCGCAATAGTACAAGGGGCTGCTGAACTATTGCCAGTTTCAAGTTCCGCACACGTTATCCTGGCAGAAAAATTGATGGGACTCGATCCCACGAAGCCGGAGATGACTCTGCTTCTCGTGATGCTTNNCTTCTGCTCGTGATGCTTCACACGGGCACGATGTTCGCGGTCCTCCACTTTTTCTGGAGTTCATGGAAAGAAAGTTTCTTTTCTTCACGAAAAGCTTTCTGGGATTCAGTCAGGCTTATTGCGGTAGCTACATTCTTGACGGGTGCAGTCGGTTTATTGCTTAAATCCTTGGTTGAGAAAGTCATCTTAGGGGATGTCCCACATGCTGAGATTGAACTCCTCTTTGGCAACTTAGTTTTGATCTCAGCGGCACTCGCAGCAGTCGGAGTGCTAATCATTTTCGCAGGGTGGAAAAGCCGTCATCCTTCCGATGAGAAAACCACTTTGGACTTAAAAGGATCTTGTTGGATCGGGGCAGTGCAGGGCATTTGTTTACCTTTTCGTGGATTTTCACGTTCCGGCGCAACAATATCCGCTGGACTTCTTCTGGGGATCGCAAAAACAAGCGCCGAGGAGTTTAGTTTCGCCCTAGCCGTTGTTCTTACACCCCCCGTAATCGTCCGAGAAATCTTGAGATTACTAAAGGCACACCATTCATCTTCATTTGATACAACAAGCATGGTAGGTCTTTTTTATCCCAGTCTGTTGGGCATGGTACTGAGTTTTGTTTCCGGAATTATAGCTCTTCGGTGGCTTTCCACTTGGTTGCAGCGTGGTCGTTGGCATCTATTCGGAATTTACTGTCTGTGTGCCTCGGTCGTTGTTTTTCTTCTTCATAGAAGCGGTTTATAATGGAGCTTTCTCACCTCATCAATAACAGAAAATTCTCGATATTCACCTTGTCAGTGGCACTTTGTTTAGGGAGATTAGAAAAATAGGTGAAATGAAACCTAAGCAACTAGGTAAAAGCAGAAAAGCATTTGTCTTCTCCCAAGATTCTCAAATGTTTTCACTCATCAATAATGCACATTATAGCTTGAAGCCAGGAGTCCACGCAGGTATCGGCCACCAAGTGGTAGGCTCAACTCGCCATTTATGAGCAGCTAACCTAAGTGTGCTACAATTATGGGGGGCAAGTCAGTAGCAATCAAACACATTTTTTCGAGGTTTCAAGAACCCGAAACTTTCGGCGCAGTTCATATGTTGCCTCTGTGGCATATCGGGGATTCTCGTCGGGGCTTGGATAAAAAATAGCTTTCTTGGTCTATTTTTTGTCCAAGCGAGACTTTTGACTTGCTTTGAAAATCGTTAACTTAGTAAAATAAGGCGCTGGGATTGAACTTCCGAGCAGCGGTTTGGAGATTCGAGTCTTATTCACATTTTGCGGGTGATAAGTGCTCTGCTCTGCTTAGTTGATCGTCATGCGTGTTTATGCATATAGAGTTTTAACATATGTGTACACCCGATTGCTGTCGTTGCATGGTGGGCGTAGCTCAATGGTTAGAGCACTGGACTGTGGCTCCAGGTGTTGGGGGTTCGAGTCCCCTCACTCACCCCAATTGAATTCTGCGAGCGGAATTCGGAGTTGAAAGATATAAAGTTAAGAGTTAAGAGATAGAAGGAAGGGTTCCGGTTTTTTAACTTGTAACTTTTAACTCTAAACTTTAAACTTTCTTATGGTGTGCGCCTGTAGCTCAGTGGATCAGAGCATCGGCCTCCGGAGCCGAGGGTCGGAGGTTCGAATCCTCTCAGGCGCGCCATACCATTTCATGTAGTGAAATGAAAGTGCTTAGGTTTTTAAATACGGTTATTGGTACGGCTTGACTAGAAACATTTTTTCTGTTTTACTATTTGGCTAAAACAAATACCTGTTTTTGTATGGGCCGTTAGCTCAGTTGGTAGAGCAGCTGACTCTTAATCAGCGGGTCACAGGTTCGACTCCTGTACGGCTCACTCAAATTTTCAATGGATACAGGGACTTGCGGGACAACCACCTCGCTCTGTCTCTCTTTTTTGGGGCCATCCGTGACAACATCGTGACAACATTCACCCTCAAAGCGCTCGATCATCCTCTGAAGCTATTCAATGCCCTCAACAGAAGTGTTTGATTCATTTGATCCGTGATTTGAACGATGCAGTCTTGAAACAGCCCTATGATGAGGAATTGAAAATTATTGTAAAGGGCTTTGCCGATTTAG
The DNA here is from genome assembly GCA_003453735.1 of Nitrospiraceae bacterium. Classification (GTDB taxonomy): domain Bacteria; phylum Nitrospirota; class Thermodesulfovibrionia; order Thermodesulfovibrionales; family UBA9159; genus UBA9159. The sequence goes on from DMNE01000110.1 coordinate 2,800, forward strand.
TAAAACCTATGGTGGAAACCGTAGATCGTCACGGATTGAAAAGCCGTTTCCTGAGGAAGCATCTCGTCTCAGTGGATCGTTTTACAGGAGCCTTTCAAAAACAGACCTTCGGAGCGAGCAAGCAGGAGCATTCAAGAGTCGTTTCGAGAAAAATAGAGAGAAGTTATTCACCTTTCTGGTACATGATGGCGTACCCTGGAACAATAATAATGCCGAACATGCGATCAAGGCATTTGCAACTCTTCGCCGTGTAATCAACGGTATCACTTCAGAAAAGGGAATCCGGGAATATCTGGTTATGTTTAGTATATCTGAAACATGTAAATATAAGGAGGTAGAATTTTTGGACTTTCTGCGATCGGGCGAGAAAGATATCCATGCTTTCGCCGAAAGCAAACGAAGGAAAAGGCTAGAAAAAGTCCAGCTTCCAGAGGCATAAGGTTTGAAGAGGGTGTGAAACGCGGAGACGCTCATACGGCTCTACAGAAACCTGGAGGTCTCTTGCCGCGTGGGCTAGCTGGCTCAAGCCTGCTCGCTCGTAGAGCGTTTTGTTGGAAAATTTTCTAACAATGTGGAAACGTACATGTCATTTTGTATACTGAGAAGCCTCACCAGACCTCAAGCTGAAAGGTCTTATATGACCTGATCAGTTCGAAATCCGTCCTGTTCGAGGTGATAACTATTGCGCCGTAATTTCTTGCGGTGAGAGCTATGAGAACATCAAAATGCAAATCCCTCAATTTTTCAGGATCAAATCCCCTGTCCTTGTACATATTCGACAATATCGCACCAGATTCCAGCCAGTTTCTCTCTGTAGGCGTAACTATTGGATGATTTCTTGCCAGTGCTGCCACAAAATTCTCTTCCGGCTCTCTTGTTGCTCCTCGCGCCAATTCGGCGAGAACCACTGAAGAGTTTCTTATAATCCCGTTCACGTCTTGAATGTGCTTGGCGTATTTGTTGATCCGGAGATGGTCGATAAAGATTGAAGTGTCAAAGATGATGATCCTATCAGCCATGGGCCTCAAACTTCATTCTTCCGCCATGCTTTGCCATCAATTCCTTGAACTTCTTGAGCGCCACTACTTCTCTTAAGGCAATATGAACCGCTTCGCTTCTGCTTTTTGCGCCAAGAGCCTTCACGGCATCATCAGCAAGTTTAGTGTCAAGCCGTATGGACGTCATTCTTACACCTGCCTTCATATATTCACCCCCGTTATTTGTATATACATATCTTATTAATTGTATATACGTTTGTCAAGTGCTTCCAGGGTTGCGCCTGGCATCAACGCAAAAGCTCAAAAGGACGGATATCTGCGAAAGCATCTTACTGCTATTGTCCCAATTTCACGACAACGGTGATGAAGCTGATCTCCATCTCTCGCCTGACATTTCTTAAGGTGTTCTCTAGCTTCTCGGACGTTTTCGAAAGTAACCGTTTACTTTTGCAATCGTCACTTTTGAGATTATCGCCATGAAGTCGATTAGCAGGTGAACTCGACACCCAGGGGTGTTTAAAGCGGATAGAAACCTTCAGTCATGAGTGACTACGCTCCGATGAAAATTACTGGCGGTACACCTCTTCAACTGATGACGGAGTCAAGGTTCAATTACTTTCCGCAGCTGAGTCTGTGTAAGCATTTTCGCCACAAGCATTAGGCTTCTCGCAGAAATAAACGCTCCCTGCATGTTGGACGCCTACAGCGGCATCTCCCCACGGTGATTACGGGTTGAAAGCTTTAAGAATCGAANNTAGAGGTGCACAGTAAAAACGTGGGGTTGCCTATTGATCAAATCATTCCATGATATGGGCACAGAGGATATCTTTGATAGGAAAAACACAAGAGAGGCTCGCCAGACCTGTCCGCAGCAAATCTGGCGCGTGGCGCAACGAAAACTCGATCAACTCAATAGCGTGGTTTCGTTGGATTCGTTGAAAATTCCACCAGGAAATGTTTTGGAATCTCTTAAAGATGATCGGAAAGGGCAACACAGCATTCGAATTAACGATCAGTTCCGTGTTTGTTTTGTGTGGACTGGTGACGGTGCGGAAAACGTCGAAATTACTGATTACCACTAAGGAGGTATAGGATGGTTCGCATACCTAAGAATGGTCCTCCGACTCATCCCGGCGAAATGCTGTTGGAGGAATTTCTTAAACCACTGAACATGCCGCAAAGTGAATTGGCGGAGAAGCTTGGGGTTTCATATCCTCGTGTGAATGAACTGATCCATGGGAAGAGGGGAGTAACGCCTGACACGGCACTTCGTTTGGAGAGACTCTTTGGCATGGATGCCCAGTTTTGGCTTAATTTGCAGCTGTCATGGGATTTATATCATGTAGCCCATTCATCAACTGCGAAGGAGATAAAGAAGATAAAAAGATTACCTTCTTTATCTCACGTTTAAACCGTCTTTATTCAAAAAAATGTCCCAAACAGCGGTTCAACACCGATGAGGCAAAAGACATCAAATGGATCAGCCGATTTAGCTCTTATTTAGCTCGGCAAAGGCACCATTTCCGATTCTAATATTCAATCCTTATCGCAGCACTAGAATCCGGTTTATAGTAGCTAAGGTGTAGTTCCATGGCAGCCATTGATGGAGACTTTCCAGCAAGGAATATGGACTTCCTTCGCTCACCCAGGGCCTTGCCGTGGTATGATTCACATCCCGCATAGGCCTTCGCAGAGTCGAAGTAATGATCCCCAAGTCGATGGCCCTATTGACCAGATCATAGGCTTGCATTCTTACACTATAGTCAAAAGTGAACTTTTAGAGAACCACCAGTGATCATATTGTATAATCAGCTATCGCCCCAAATCCAAGCCCATTGCGCCAGGAAGAGAGATATGGTTTTATACATCGAGAACCTTTATGCAGAATTATAACTTATTTTGGCGTTTGAGTGGACTGTGTATATCGATCTGTTTATATGTGTTTCTGGTGCGGCAATAACGCAAAAACCAAACATCCTCCCTTCGGCGGATTGAAGATCACATTTAGGAATGCGCCTTGGACATCAGAAGACTGGCAGGTGAGACGATATGAAGCAATGCATATTTATATTTGTCACGAGCATAATGCTGGCAGCAGCANNCAAAGATAGAAATCTATAAATGCAACTTAAAGTACTGCGGCAAAATCGTCTGGTTGAAGGAACCGACTTATCCGGCCGATTCGAAAGAAGGGACGCCGGGCACGCCGATCCTGGATCAGAACAACCCTAACCCGAAGCTAAGAAAAACTCCTCTTATCGGACTACCCATTCTTCTTAATTTCGTGTACGCCGGTGATAATTCGTGGAAGAGCGGTAAAATATACAACTCGGATAATGGCAAGACATACAGTGGCAGTCTGACACTCGTTTCACTTAATCACTTGAAAGTGAGGGGCTTCATTGGGATATCGCTTATCGGTGGATCGACGATATGGACGAGATAGCTTAGAGTTTGACATCGAGATATTTTGTGTTACACTTCCCACTAAGAAAAGACGTAACGTACTAAAAAAGAACGTTCTCCCTTTTTTTTTCAATA
>DMNE01000315.1:0-497 GCA_003453735.1 Nitrospiraceae bacterium
AGGAAGAGCGTGCCGCCGTTCGCAGACTCGATCTTCCCAATATGTTTTTCCTTTGCACCGGTGAAGGCCCCCTTGTCCCAGCCAAACAGTTCTGCCTCAAGGAGGTCTTTTGGAATGGAAGCCGAGTTTATTGCGATAAAAGGGCCTGTCCTTCGGTTGCTGTTATAGTGGATCGCCTTTGCCACAAGTTCCTTGCCTGTGCCGCTTTCACCTGTGACCAGAACCGTGATATCCTTGGATGCAACTCTTCCGATGTCCTTGAAGACCTTAAACATCTTCTGGCTCTTTCCAACGATCATCGGTTCTTCTACCTCGGCAGTAACACCCCTGAGTTTATTAAGTTCCTCCCGCATGGCTACATCCATGAATGCCTTCTCGACGATGATCTTGAGCTCTTCTATATCAAATGGTTTTTCTATGTAATCATAGGCGCCTTCCTTCATAGCTTCAATGGTGCTTTCCATTTTTCCGTGTGCTGTCATCATGATCACGACAGC
>DMNE01000315.1:533-3200 GCA_003453735.1 Nitrospiraceae bacterium
GCTAAAGGCTCAAGGGCCTTTTTTACGACCCAGGTTATAGATTCATCATCATCGATTATCAGGATCTCTTTTTTCATGTGCGTTGGTTTACTCTATCTCACCCTATTCCAGGACTTCATGATGTTCCCAGTAGCGGACATCCCATGTTCTGGCCAAGGCGTCAGCAATACTTCCTTCATCTCCCGAAGAAAATGGGGGCGAGAGTGCGCCCTTTCACCCATGCCTTGTATTTATCTCCCCGCAATGTATAGTGGATCAAGGACAGAGAAATACCGTATGTGGTGGTTACTGTTTGGCTTCAAATTTTTTATTGCAAATATCGTGCTATGTATCGGCAAAGGGGATATAGATGTGGAACACTGTCCCTTTCCCGGAAAGGGATGGACTTTCGACCCTGATAAAACCTCTGTGGTCCTTGATTATCTTCTTCGAAAGTGATAGGCCAAGCCCGGTTCCTTTCTTTTTTTTCGTATAAAAGGGAAGGAATATCTTCTGTGTCTCCTTCTTCGGTATTCCCTTTCCCGTGTCACTGACGGATATAACCGCCCATCGTTTTATCTGTCCGTGCTGGACTACATATTCATCTGATGGCTTTGTAGTAATGCTCAGACTCCCCCCTCTGGGCATCGCCTCGACAGCATTCTTTATAATATTCATAAAAACCTGGAATAACTTGCCTTCGTCTCCGATCAGCTTCGGAAGACTCGGGTCGTAGAGCCTTTGGATAGATATGTTACCATTTTTGCGGGCGATATTCATGATCGAAATCGCCTTCTCGATCACTTCGTGGATATTGACAGGATGAAGCACAGGCCTTCTGCTCATGGTGAGGTAGCCCTGGAGGACCGAGTTGAGGCGGTCTGTTTCCCGGATAATGAGGTTTAAGTATTCACTATTGCCGGAATGACCGTATGATAAGGGAGTTCCGCTGAGCCCTCCGTCCAGGATACGTTTTTTGAGAAGCTGGGCGGCCCCTTTTATGCCCCCGAGGGGGTTTTTGATTTCATGGGCTATGGAACCAAGGAAATACACCAGCGAGTCAAAGGACGAATCCTCTTTTTCGACGATAGGAAGGTTCTCACGAATGGAAAGGAGAACTCCTTCGTTCCTGGCATCAACAAAAAAAGGAGATATGCGGAAGTCCACCCGTGATATGCCGTTGATCTTCACTTCAAATTCTTTTGCGCTGAATGATCGTGATTCCTTGATCGTCTTTCGTGTGAGTTTTACGATCGCCTTAGCATCGGGGAAGAGTTCTCCAAGACGTCTCCCTATGATTTCCCGATGGCCTTTCCGGAGGAACTCTTCTCCTGTTTTGTTTATGAAGAGTATCGATGTTTTTTTGTCGACAAGCAAAATAGCGTCTTCGAGGCTATTGATTAATGCTACCGGGTCTTTGAGAAGTCTCTGGGACTGCCTGGCCAGCGGTACGGAAGACATACATGCCTTCCCTGGCGAAAGGCTATGGGCGCGCTGCTGCTTCTGGCCCTTTTCCGAATGCATTTTACCTGCAGTCGTTGTGACATTATTATCAGTTGTCCTGAACACCATACCATTTCTCCTTTTTATGCAGTGTTATGGAGAGAGGCAGTTCTTAATTTTGTTCTCTTTTCGTGCTTTCGGGTGTATTTAAGCAGCTTCGCACAAGGCTTGACTACGGAATAACCTTGTTCAACTGATATTCAACAATGCCCGACGCACCAGCCCCCTTGAGCTTCGGTATCAAGTCCCGCACGATCCTCTCGTCAGTGACCACATCAATGGCATACCAGCCGGTATCGGACAGGCACGAGACCGTTGGAGAGTGCATGGCGGAAAGCAGGCTCAAAACCCTCTTAAAAGACTTCTTAGGAACATTCATCTTGAGACCGACCTTCTCCTCGGCGGCAAGGGCTCCCCTCAAGAGCAGGGCGATGTTCTCCATCTTCTGTTTTTTCCATCGTTCCTGCCAAGCCTTTTTATTGGCGATAAAACGCGTTGTCGACTCGATCATAGTCTCAACGATTCTCAGATTATTTGCCCGTAATGACGTCCCGGTCTCCGTAAGCTCGACAATGGCGTCAGCAAGAAAAGGCGGCTTAATCTCAGTGGCTCCCCACGAAAAGTCGACCTCAGCCCTTATGCCCTTTGATCTCAGGTATCTTTTTGTAAAGCCCACAAGTTCTGTGGCTATGCGTTTGCCTTCAAGATCCTTCAAAGACTTTATTTTCGAATCCGTCGGAACAGCAATAACCCATCGAACCGGCCTGAACCCCTCTTTTGCATACCTCAATTCTGCAACCTCCACTACGTCCGCATTCTGTTCGAGAACCCAGTCACGACCGGTGAGCCCACAGTCCAGATGACCGTCTTCCACATACCGCGCCATCTCCTGAGCCCGTATGAGCATCGATTGTATTTCAGGATCATCAAAGACAGGGTAATAGGAACGGGTCGAAACACTTATATGATAACCGGCCTTTTTAAAAAGGCGTAAGGTTGACTCTTGAAGACTCCCTTTCGGAAGACCGAGTTTCAGGATGTTCTTCTTACTATTCATGTGCGTGCCACCTCCTCTGGCAGCCCGATTCTTCCGAGCACTGCTGACGCTGCCGCCACAGCCGGATTGGACAAATACACTTCACTCTCGGGATGTCCCATCCTCCCCACAAAATTCCTGTTTGTGGT
>DMNE01000315.1:3237-3690 GCA_003453735.1 Nitrospiraceae bacterium
ATTTGTTGTGTCGCCGGTATGACGATCAAACGCACATTCGGGTTAACTTTTTGCCCTCTGATCACCCGTGCAGCCTCTCTGAGGTCTTCAATTCTGCCATTGGTGCATGAACCGATGACCACCTGGTCAATCGTGATCTGGGAGAGTTCGGCAGCCGGCTTTGTGTTGGAGGGTAGGTGCGGACATGATACAGTGGGCGGTATTCGAGAGCAGTCGTATTCCCTAATTTCGACGTACCGGGAATCGACATCCGATGTATAAAACAGATACGGCCTCTTTGCTCTCCCCTTTACGTATGATTCGGTTATCGAATCAGGGACGATAATGCCGCTTTTCCCGCCGGCTTCTATGGCCATGTTACAGATGGTAAGTCTGCCGGCCATGGGTAGCCTCTGTATTGTCTCGCCTTGGAATTCCATGGCGCGGTACAATGCGCCGTCAACACCGATATCG
>DMNE01000221.1 GCA_003453735.1 Nitrospiraceae bacterium
ATTTCGGCAGTCTCCAACGTTACATCAAACCTGGTCGCTGGTGAATGCTCAGCCTAAGATTCTGTCAAAAGGGCAGCGAAACAGTCAGAAAATATTTGGAGCAGTTGAATTACATTCCGGAAACTTCCTTTATAAACACAAAGAGGCGAACTTTAATTTTGAAACATATATCGAATTCCTTGAAGAGATCCAGGAGCACTATTACAAAGAAGGGCACCGCATTTATTTGATTCAGGATAATGCATCCTATCACAAGAAGCCTGAAACCTATGCCTGGTTCACCAGGAACAGAAAATATATGGAGGTCTTTAATCTTCCGCCCTATTGTCCTGAATTAAATTCCATCGAGCGGATATGGCACTATACCCGAATGCAGGCAACGCACAATCGTTACTATGATAAGAAGGAAGAGCTCTGCAATGCCTTATTTCAAACCTTTTCAACCATTCAGNNAATTTGATAAATGCTCTACTGAGGCCTTTTTTTTAGCCCATATGTCGGTTTACTTATGCGCAGCGATCAAGGTTTCCAGTGCTCCGCTGCTCAACGCCCTCGCCCATCTCGCCCAGTAGATCTTGGCTGCTCCTGCGGGTAGCAGAGGTCAACCGGTCGGCACTGTGGTAATGAACCTCCACAGCTTGGATACTTAATATTTAATAGCATGGAGGGCTCTTCCTCTCCGGCGGGCTGTCATTAGATCGCGGTTACTACACGTACTCATAATTGCCTGGTCATTTGCTGACTGCGCGTTTCCGGTCGAACCTCGCACGTTTCTTATATGACAATATTATTTGAGTGCATGTCGTAACCCGCACATTAAATAGATCAAGGAGGATTGACTCGTTCAATAATTGCCCGTAGTTCGCGCCTTCGAAGTATGATATACTCATGACCGGTAATCGGTACAGCTAAGACTAAAGGCAAATCTGTTTGGAGGAGCATATGGCTTCGATCAAAAGGTTGACGTTTGTTGTGCTTTCGCTCAGCTTGTTCGTTCTCTCGGGCTGTGCGAGCATAGGGCCGGGCGCGGTGGCCCGGGACCGGTTCGACTACACTGGGGCCGTGGCCGATTCGTGGAAGAGCCAGATGCTCCTGAACCTGGTAAAAATTCGCTACAGCGACGCCCCGGTCTTCCTGGACGTCGGTCAGATCGTTGCCGGTTACTCGTTCCAACGCAATCTCAGCGCCAACGCCGCCGCAAACTTCTTTAACGGTAGTCCCCATCCTACTGTCCCCAACGGCACCTTCGGTCTGTCGGGTGGGGGTTTATACAATGATAGTCCCACTATCACCTACTCACCGCTGGCTGGCGAGCGATTCGCCCGCCAGCTGATGATGCCGATTCCCCCGTCGGCCATCATGAGCGTCGTCCAGGCAGGTTTTCCCGTGGCCCGGGTGTTCCGACTTACGGTGCAGTCGATAAACGGTGTCGACAACCGTCGTATCAAGGAACGCAACGTGGAGCCAGCCGACCCTGAGTTCTACGACCTCCTGAAGAACCTTAGTCGGATCCAGGCCTCGGGCGACATCGGTATGCGCATGCGTCAGGGTGACCGCGAAATCACGCTAGAAATGGTGACGCGCCCCAAGCTATCTGCGGCCATCGAAATCGCGCGACGCAACGTCGCCAAGATACTGGGTCTGGACCCTGCCGCCCAGGAATTGCGGCTTGTGTACGGGGCTGTGCCCGGCAACGATAAGGAGATCGCAATACTGACCCGGTCGATCTACGAGATCCTCCTCGACCTATCGTCGAGCATCACCGTGCCCGAAGCGGACGTGATGGAGGGCAGGGTGTCGCCGACGCCTGGGGCCGATCTGGGGCCCGAGGGACCGATCCCGCCCCTGATGCGGATCGCGAGCTCGACCGAGCATCCGGCTGACGCCTTCGTGGCTGTACCCTATCGGGGCCAATGGTACTCGATTGACGACAAGGACCTGCGCTCGAAGAACGTGTTCTCGTTTATCATGTTCCTCTTCACGTTCGTGGAGACGGGGAGCAAGGAAGCCGCTCCCATCTTGACAATTCCGACGACGCGCTGAGACGACATGAAAGGAGGTTTCCAAAGATGCACAAAAATATGAAGCGGGTGGTGCTCGCAGTCATTTCCGTGCTGTCCGTGGGGTCTGGATTTGGCGGTTCCCAGGTATTGGCCGAGACCCCTCTCCCGATCACGATCGGTTATCAATCGACCTCTGCAGATGACTGGCTGCTGTTCACGGCCAGAAACTTGAAGTTCTTTGAAAAAGAGGGCTTAGCTCCTACGTACGTTCCGTTCGCTGCGGGGCCGCAGATGATCGCAGCCGCGCAGAGCAAGAGCATTGATGTGGCCCTTGTTAAGGCCGTCCCGTTCCTGCTCGGGCTGTCACAGGGAGTGGACTGGGTGATGTTCGGAATCTATTCGGAGGGAGCCTACAGCGAAGGCATTGTTGCGCGGAGGGACAGCGGCATTGACACGGTCCCTGACCTGCGGGGGAAGAGGATCGGGTATTTCAAAGGGTCAGCAGCTCACTACGGGGTGATAAGTATCCTGAGACAGCATGGAATTCGTACCGATCAGGTGACACTGCTCGATATGACACCTGAACAGCAGCTAGCCGCGCTGGCGAAGAAAGAGATTGACGCTGCCATGGTGTGGGAGCCGTGGATGCAGCAAATGGTTCATGAGGCGAACGCCAGAATCATCACAACCGAAGGAGATCTCGGCATCTACGCGAACGTGTCGAGCATCAGTGCCCGACGCGACTGGCTCCAGAACAACAGGGAAACAGCGGTGCGCTTCCTGCGGGCGTTACTTATGGCGTATGACGTTCTGGAAAAGGACCCAAGTGTCGGGGTTCGCGCAGTGGCCAAAGAAATGGATCTCAAGGAGCGGGAGGTAAAGCGAATCTACGAGGATGCTCCGCCCCCCAACATGTATTGGTGGACGGATAGCGGGTATCGCTATTCACTGGTCGAGGGTTCGGGGTTTCACAGAAGGCTCGGGTATCTAACGACGTTCTTATTTGATGAAAAGATTATTCCGAAAGAAGTCGATATAAGTTATGCCCTGGACGCGTCTGTCATCACCGAGGTGTTGAAGACGTGGAAAAGGGGCCAATGAGGGCGAAGATATATCCAACGAGAGAGGCTATGGGTGTCCGCTGGTGCTTCGGAGGATGCGTCTGTCTCTGAGGAGGAGTTAAAAATGTTCAGGATGTTATGGAACTCAGGCACCCGGCTGCACTTCAACACATTGCATGATAGGCATGCCTATGTCGACGATGTTTTGTTGAGTACTACAAGCTCCGCAAAGCATGATTTCTTGCTGACTGTTCATTTCGGCTCGTATTCTGCATCGCTGGCAGAATATTGACAATCTCAATTATAGCTTACTTCTCGCCGAGTGAGTCGCCTCGATTTTGCGAACATGCAGGTGGCGTCAACAGCCTAAGAAGTGTTTGTTTCCGTTATAATCTATCAGTCAGAGCCGTCTTTTTACATGTGATGATTACGGGCGGTATCTGAACCAACAGAACCATCAGTGAACATATTATACAATTGTGTTATGCANNGAGGCAATAGGTCTTTTCATTCAGTCCGAAAGATGCTGACCTGACACACCTTTGCTTCCTGAACAGAGGGGTGTGATATAATCTCTAGCAGTGGGGGCTACAAGCCGAGATAGATGACCTGAGAGTACAGGTATAAAGGGTAGAAACCAGGAATGATAATCTTTCCGCAGAGAGTAAAAATCATCCCAATGCTGCTCCTCATCTCTGCCTTTTCCATTCTAAGCTTTGGATCTGCAAAGGCCCAGTCGAAGTTCCCCGCATCAGAATGGGTGAAGAAGGATACCCGCTTCAAGATAGATTTGGTTAGAGAATTTATTGCCGAAGCGAATCGACACGGCGTTACAATACGGTTCTCACCGGAATACTACGTGAAGGAACTTGACAGTACAATCGCCAACAGCATCAGGAACAACGACGAAAGAGGTCTAGGGTCTTCCATAGGCATCATGATACATACGATAGCGGCGATGGACGGAGACTGGGACAACGGTGAGAACAGATTAGAGCACGCCAAGAAGTTGCTAGGACCGGACAACTTCACGTGGTTTAAAGACATGTTCCCGCAGAAATATGCTAGGCTCCTTGAGGAACGAAAAGAAGACCCAGACCCCTGGAAACGTCTCGGCTATTCACGAAACCTTGACATTCAATATAATGCCGTAAGTCTCAGTTATGTCTCGAAGACCATTGCGCGGGTATGGGCAAAGACACAATACGTTGACATTCAGGAGGGCCTGAAGGACTTGAAGGTACGAGGGCTGGGCAAGAAAGACCCTGAGAAGTATGATCACGACCTCTACTTGTACAAAATAGATTGTGCCAAGAACACCTTCGCAATCCTGTCAGACTACTTATATCGAAAGGACGGAAGCCTAATAGAGGCTCACGATTTTCCGGACCGCTGGGAAGCGATTCCGCCCAGTTCCGTCATTGACGTCATTTCGAAGACAGTGTGTGCCGAGCCAACCGTGACGGGGAGGACAAACCCGAATATACGGAAAGAAAGCAATGAATGACCGAACAAGGCGGTCCAGTCAATCGGCGGAAAAAGGCGCACGCCTCTGGCTGACCTCCGCATTGCACTACGTTTCAATTGGAAGGCCGCAACAGTTTCGCTCCGACATACCTGTCGGTTCGTCGGTGGAGTCAACGGTCAAGAGGCGTTTGTATCGGATAAGAAAATCAGAACGAGTAAATACATTTGTACCTGCTTCTCTGATGTTGATTACCAAANNAGAAACAGCGTTAGAACATTACAACTGGTGTCGAGTATAGGGAGTACTTAACGCCGGACCCGTTCTCAGAAAACCCTTTGTTTGTTTGTTATGGAAAGAAACAGGGATCGAAAGATAAAACTGGTGTTGACTGCAGGAAGTTAGCTTCAGGACGTGTTACGGCCCGGAAGAAACACCGTGCGTCCTGCTCAATAGGTGAACCGTTTAAGTTAAAATAGCCGCATGGATTTTGGTTACACTGTCAACACTCTAAATAGGCTGTTAAGCGATGAAGATCCTGCTGAATTCAATAGTTCTTGGGTACTAAAAAAAGCTCTGCAATGCTATAGGTTTATTTATAGGAATTGCTTATTGACTCTGCTCA
>DMNE01000172.1 GCA_003453735.1 Nitrospiraceae bacterium
CACCTCCCTCAAGCTATGCGGGCGAACTGCCGAATCCCCATAGTCGCACTTCAAAGAACGAACCATATATTTTACACGGCATACCCAACAAAAACGCTGCCTGCAGCTACAGGGCCGATACCGATCGGCTTTGCCTGTGCAGGCACTGTGTCGATGACCGGCGTGACCACGGGAGGTTCTATCATGAAAGACTGCTGGCCTTCAGGAATAGGAATCGTCGCAGCATTAACAACAATCTGTGCGATCTTGTTGCTGGCGAACTCGGTAAACCAGAGGTTGCCAGCAGGGCCAACGCTAATCCCTACAGGATAGCTATTGGCTGTGGGAATGGAGAACTCGGTGATGACGCCTGCCGTTGTGATCCGCCCGATCTTGCCGCTAGAGAATTCGGCAAACCAGAGGCAGCCATCAGGGCCAACGGTAATCCCTTTAGGATAGCTACTGGCTGTAGGGATGGAGAACTCGGTGATGACGCCTGCCGTTGTGATCCGCCCGATCTTGTTGCCAGCGAATTCGGCAAACCAGAGGCAGCTATCAGGGCCAACGGTGATCCCTTGAGGTTGAGTGCCAGCAGTAGGGATGGGGAACTCAGTGATGACGCCTGCCGTTGTGATCCGCCCGATGCTGTTGCCAGTAATTTCGGTAAACCAGAGGTTGCCATCGGGGCCAGCCGTAATGCCAAAAGGACTGCTGTCGCCTGTGGGGATAGGGAACTCAGTGATGACGCCTGCCGTCGTGATCCGCCCGATCTTGTTGCCAAGGGTTTCGGCAAACCAGAGGTTGCCATCGGGACCAGCCGTAATACCCAATGGGGCGCTGTCGCCTGTGGGGATAGAGAACTCGGTAATGACGCCTGCTGTCGTGATCCGCCCGATCTTGTTGCCACCTTCTTCAGTGAACCAGAGGTTGCCATCAGGGCCAGCCGCGATACCATAAGAGCTGCTGCCGCTGGTAGGGACTGGAAACTCGTTAATGGTGATAGCACTGACTATTGGAGCCGTATTCGCTGGATCACCGGGGGCAGTTGAACAGAAACTTAATGCAAAAATCAAGATAGGGAAAAAGAGATAAGTCAAATGGCCACATACATTAATTTTATCAGGGAATTGTGTGACACGAGTTTTCTCTAACATCTTTAACCTCTCCTTATCTCTCATGAAATTGCGTGAAATAAACGGTGATTTGCTTCGGAGACTTGGACATTCTTAACAAGATTACCGCTTTCCCTCCCATAATTCGGGAGAAACATTGCATGTCTATCAGGGTTATCATTGAAAAACTCTTGCATGCTCACTCTTCTTTTCCACGCTCGCTAAAAGTAAAAAACAAGGCTTAGACGAGCGGTAACCGGCTCTACTGGTTTGAAGTGTACATCATTGACGCCCTGCAAAGGTTCTCCCGGTAATCTGGAAGTATAATAATAGGCAATGTCGGCGGCCTTGCTATTGAAGAGGTTTAACCCTTCCAGCACCATCGTGAGATGCTTGGAAAACTTGTACCCTGCTTGTGCGTCCACTATGGTTGAGGCCTTTTCATGTTGGCTGTTGTCCTCTATAAGCGGATACCCGCCAAGATAACGCACCCGCAAGGAGCCGAAATACGGACCCAGATCGTGTACTGATACACCCAGCGAACCAACACCCTCAACTGCGCCGGGTATGTAGTTTCCGAACACAGTGAGAGTTCCATATGTTACAGGCACTTCCGGACCCTCAGAGCGTGCCTTCGTGTATGCATAATCCAAGTCTACCGTGAGCCAAGGGGTGGGGGTATAATAGTTGGTAAATTCAACGCCGGTGCGCTGGCTGGGACGGCCCGGCGAGGTCTCGCCTTTATCGCCGTCCCACTCAAGTTCTGAATCGAAATGTAACCGAAAAAAGGTTAGTGAACTCTCAAGCCCCGGGATGATAGCAGTGCGCGCGCCGGCCTCGTATCCCTTGGAGCGCACCAGCGGCTCCACTTGTTGATTCGGACCTGCCTCTGGATTGCTTACCGGCACCGAGGTGTCGATAGTGCTGCGGGCGTCATTACTGTGAAAGCCCTCTCCCAGATTGACGTAGAACTCTGTCTTGGCCCAAGGACCGAATATCAGGTTTAGCTTGGGATTTGCCATACTGGCTTGTGTCCTTCCCGAATTGGCGGTCACGCTTTGNNGCTGCTTCGCTCGTTTCAACCACGTGGTCCTGTTGCCAAATAATAAGAATTTGCCGATCTTCGGTGTGGTTTAGACCGTTATAAATATTGTCATTTTGCAGTTGTGTTCCAACCTGATTTTCTACCTCATGTCCGGCCCAGGTGACAGTCCAGGTATGGCTGACGTTGAATGCGCTCGATATTCTTCTGTCATGCTGTTCGAACTGATCGCCGTGGATAGGGTCATCCAGAAAATAGGTGAAGTTTGAATACAACTCCATCGTCTTGTCGATCATATAGAGATTGGCTTTGGTAACGGAATTGCCGCTCGTATGCTGCCAAGCCCCGGAGAGGCTATAACGACGGGTAAAGGTGAAGTCACTGGGGTCAAGCGTGCCGAACCGCGATATGAGGTCCTCAGTTACTGCGCGTTCGGCAATCTGGTTGGTGGCTACCCCCTGGCCTGTATACGCCATTCCGGCAAAAGTAAACTTGTCTTGCGCATCACCTAGAGTGTACCGCAGGACTCCGTTGACTTTCCGAAAGTCTGCGGTATTGGTCCACGGACCATCGTTGTGGACGTATTCCACTGCCCCGAGAAGATTTCCCTTTCCCAGCTTTATCGAGTCAGCGAGGAGTCCACGCTCATATCCATCAAATCCCACCGTTGTCTTTGCTACCCCCTGCTTCAGCGTATCAATATAGTTGATATCTATGGCGCCTACAGAGGAAAAATCTCCATACTCGGCATAGTAAGGCCCCTTTCGATACTGTATAGTGTCGATGAGTTCGGGTATCATGAAGTTCAAATCGGAATAGCCCTGGCCGTGTGCATTAGTGCGTTCATTGACTAACATGCCGTCGACGGTAATCCGCAAGTCCGTCCCGTGGTCAAGATTAACACCCCGGAGAAAGTATTGGTTGGCCTTTCCTTCTCCACTGTGCTGGGTGACGATCAGTCCNNTCAGCTGTACCAACCAGGTTTTCGGTTGTGTCGGTCACTTCCACTACATCCAATGTCTGGATATCTCCTGCATGTGCCAGCGATGCAAGCATAAGAATGCAGACTACAAGAAGCAACTTGGGACAATGGCGAGTCACCTTCCATAGCCCTTTCAAACAAGCTGTAAACATGTAGATTCTCCTCTGATGAGAAAAAGCTGCCACGAAATCTTTTCACAAAGGCTCAAAATAAGTTTTAAAAAATTGTCACCTACCTACCTATCCTTTAAGGCAGCTGTGTTCTTGATCCACGTGTTGTTTTACCCTCTTCATATGATGCTACTAATATCTTTTTGGTGCTACCATTAAGGCAAAAAAACTACTTCAGATTTTTGCCAGTCGTTGTTAAAGAGAGTTTTCCATGTTTCACCCCTTTTGTCCCTATTAATCTGTCAGCTATTGCTTTTATATCCTTCGCTTTGCCTTTCACTACTATGACCTCGAGGCAGTTGTGTTCATCGAGATGTATATGCATGGCTGAAATAATTGCATCATGGTAGCGATGTTGGAGGTCAGTAAGCGTATCAGTGAGCTCTCTGGTGTCATGTGAATACACTATGGTGATGGAACCNNGGCCTCGCTCCGGTTGGAATAGCCTTTTTTCTCAATCAGGCTATCGAACCTTTCAAGCAGAATATTATCAAGTGATACGCCAAATCTTATAATCGCCATAGTAATACCTTTTTTTAATTAGTGTTATTCTAGTGACGCTGGCCCTATTTGTCAATAGACGGCGAATCGTTGTCCTCCGCCATCCATATGGCGTACTGTGCATTTCGCGACGGGGTATAGTGACGCCGGAGCACAGGATTTGTGATGAATTGCGATTCATCAGTGCTGATACGGAAAAATACGTCGGAGCATTTAAGACACCAACATTGAGAAATTACTGAAAGGGACCCTTATATGCATGCTGGTCAATTTTACCACCTTGAGGAAGTCCTTGAGTTTTATCATCAGTCGGAGAGCCATGAATTGGGTACGGCGTATTGAGTGAGGATGAAGTAAATCAACTTCGAACGCTCCTTTGAACCCTGGGTAGGTTGGTGGCAGTGGATCAACAGTGACGATGCGAAATAGAAGAAGGTTTTTATGTTTTTTAATACAAAGATATAAGGTCACATCCGCCCAGAAACTCTCACCCGTAAGATTTCCTCATGCTCCGGAGGCTCCTTGCACACACACGAGCGGCGAGGTAGTTACTTCAACGGATTCCCCGATTCACCAGAAGACGTCTCACGGCTGTTCATGTCTTCCTTTTGTTTGGATTGATAAAATTCGAGAAATGAGAGGGCCAGCCGATCGTTAGGGTTTATCTTTAGTGTCTCGCGAAACTGGACGATTGCCTCATCCAGCCGCCCTAAATCGGCCAGCGCAAGGCCCATATTCCTATGGGTCTCCACATCGTCGTACTTAATTTGCAGAGCAGCTTCAAAGTGGACGATAGCCTCTGCTGACCGCCCTTGGCGGGCCAGCGCAGACCCAAGACTCGTATGCGCCGCTGCATCTTCAGATGTAACGGCGAGCGTATGCGTAAAGAGAGTTATACTGTTCACTCCAGTAACCGGCCTGTATAAACGCTACACCGCAGAGTATTACCAGAATCCCTACGCCGGCAACTTCAAGCGCCCTTATACGGAAGATTTCTGTTGTCGGCCCCACCACCTCCCGCAGACCAGGCAATCATGATGAACAGCCCTATAGATGGTAGATATGTGTATCGGTCCGCCATCGCTTGGCCGCCAACCTGGATAAGTCCGATCACGGGGATTAGCATGATCAAGTACCAAAACCATCCTACCGCTAAAAAGGGGCGTTGCCGCGACTGTCGCAAAACAATATACGAAAGTGTGAGAAGCACCAGTGCTGCCCCTGCAACTTTCCACCATAACATGGTGCTCTCCGGATAGGGATAATATACAGCCAAAGATGATGGCCAGAACATCTTCCAAAGGTAAGTCACGAATGAGATTATGGCATTGGCGACCCTTGTTGTGAAAGGCAGGGCCTCGAACGTACTTACCGCCCCGCCTTGCTGCTGCGCAATGTAAGTGATAATGGAGGAGACCATGGACAGGCCCACTAGGGGCGCTTTTTCCAGGAGAATCCGCCCCCACGGAGCAAGTAAGCTCTTCGATCCGTCTGTCGGTTTGGCAAGAACGATCCGCTGCAACGGCCAGACGTCCGACATCAACAGTACAAACGGTTCTGTCACCAGCATCGGTTTTGCCATTAGCCCAAGCGCGAACAACACCAGAACCACTAGATAGCGCCACAAATTCGGCAAGCGCGCATATTGCGCGTATGCCAGAAGCGTCAACATGAAGAAGAAACCCGAAAGAACGTCCTTGCGCTCCGCCACCCAGGCAATCGACTCCACGTGCAAGGGATGAGTCCTAAAAAGCGCGGCAATGAAGGCGCTCTTCCAAAGCGCCCCCGTCATGCTGTAAAAGTCAACGAACAGCAGAGCTGTCGAGAAGGAGTGGAGAAAGACGTTGACCAAGTGGTGCCACCCTGCATCCATGCCAAACAGGCTGACGTCAAGCATGTGCGATAACCACGTAAGGGGATGCCAGTTAGCACGGGTGAAAGTCGAAAAAGCCCGGCGAAGGCCGTCCAGCGTCAAGCCTTGCTGGACATATGAATTCATGGCGACATACGAATAGTCATCCAATATAAGAAAATCATAATATTGTCTGTTTCTGAGAAAAACCTTATGCCTGTGGCGAAAACGCCACGGTCTCAGGCGGAGGAATGTTGCGAAACTGCCATAAACCGCCAAAAAAACAATGTTACGATTGGAAACCAACATATGTAAATCATATTACTGATGCGGGTTATTCAGTAATCAAACAGTTCCCAAGTGGACAGTTTGTTTGTCGAGCGACAGATGGCGTGCAGCTTGAATTATAGAGGGTATCAATATTGGTAAGATATTTTAGTGGATCAATTTATTATAATATGGGATGAGAAGAACGGGTTTCTTATATGATGAACGGTTTTTGCTCCATCGCACGGGACCCGAACATCCTGAGTCGCCTGAACGGCTCTCTGCGATTCACAGGGGAGTCGAAGAGGCGGGACTGCTGTCGAGTTTAATCTTGATCAGTGCCATTAGGGCGAAGCAGGAATGGATCGAGGCTGTCCATAGCATGAAATTAATTATGCGCTTCGAGGAGGCATGTCTTTGGGGTTTGGATATGCTTGACCACGCCGACAACAGGATAAGCAGGGAAACCTTCGAGACAGCGATGCTTGCCGCCGGAGGTATTATTGAAGTTGTGGACCGTGTGATGAAGGGCGATCTAGACAATGCCTTCTGCGCGGTCAGACCGCCCGGACATCATGCGGAAGTCAACAGGGTCATGGGCTTTTGCTTTTTCAACAATATCGCCATTGCCGCCAGATATCTACAGGACAAGTGGAGGATACGGAAGATAGGCATTATCGATTTCGACGTCCATCATGGCAACGGCACACAAATGATTTTCGATGATGATCCCTCCGTCTTTTTCTATTCCATTCATGAACACCCTTCCTTTGCCTATCCCGGCACCGGCAGGGAATTTGAAAAAGGTTCGGGATCAGGACTCGGGTTCACCCTAAACTCTCCAGTATTGCCCGGTCAGGGAGACAAAGAATATAAAGAGCTGCTGCAAAGAGACCTGTTCCCAGCGTTTCAAGAGTTCAAGCCTGAAGTAATCCTTGTGTCTGCAGGCTTTGATGCCCATATCGACGATGATATGTCCGATATAAAGCTGTCGACAGAATGCTTTTCATGGATAATGGAAAAGATCGTTGGAATGGCTGACCGATATTCTCATGGAAAGGTCATTTCTATTCTCGAAGGGGGATATGCCATCCACCGTCTGCCTGAATTGTCGAAAAACCATATCGAAATCCTGCTTGGCAGCAAAGCCTGAAAGGGGGTAAGATGTTTATTAATAAATCGATGACAAGAATTGTAATCACGATCGGCCCGGAGGCTACCGTCCTTCAAGCAAGGGCAACGATGGACAAGCACCACATCAGGCATCTCCCGGTTGTGAAGGAAGATAATATCCTGATCGGCATCATTACCGACCGCGATATACGAAGCGCCCTACCTTCCGTCTTTTTGACCGGCATGGGGGATCCGAAGGAAAGGGAGCAGATTTCCGATCTGAAGGTGAGTGAAGTCATGACCCAAAATCCTATCACCATAACCCCTATGGACACCCTCGAGGATGCTATCCTGCTGATGTACAAGATGCGCAAGGGAGCATTGCCGGTTGTAGACAAAGAAGGAAAGGTGACAGGTATCATTTCGACTCGCGATCTGATCAGAGCCTTTATTAATGTGCTGGGACTCGAGGAGCCCGGGACACTCTTGTGTATCGAGGTTGAGGACAAGCTCGGGCAGATGAAAAGGATTGTGGATGCAATTACCGAGGAGAAGATATCCTTCGGGAGCATTCTTGTCGCCAGGCGCTGGAAAGAGGGGAAGCGAGCTATTTTCCCCTATCTGTTGACGAATAATGTAGTCAAAGTGAAAAAGAAACTGGCGGGCATGGGATATAAAGTGCTCGACCCGATGAAGTGGTCTCTGGATCAGGGCCCCAAAGAAGAGAAATGACGTCCAGAGGGACAGAATCATAAAGTGATTGAAACCCTGGTTCACCTGCATCGTTATAAAGAGCTTCTGGTGGGAATGTTTTGAACTAGGTGTCAAGTGGTCTCAAAAAGGAAATTCGTATAATCATTGTCAGGATTTTCCCATGAAGATACTCGAGATACTCCGCCGCAATCGGGCAGTTAATGCCCTTGTCAAATGGTCGAGGATAGACAGGCTTATTGATCTCTGTCTTTCCCGCTTCCCGCTTGTGCGAACGACTCCAAATGGACTGCAGTACCAAATATCGAGCGCCTCATCACTGATTGTGGCAAATGAAATCTTCGGCATGGATTGCTACGGAAAAGCGATCAGAGCTGTCGCGCCCAAGACGTTTATCGATCTTGGGACGAACGTCGGCTATTTCCCTGTTGCTGTTGCGGAACCTCTTCGGTCGCAAGGTTTCAAGGGCCTTTGCGTCGAACCGAATCCATCCCTTAGCGACTCGGTTAGATTTCATATCACTACGAACAGGCTTGAGAACGTCCATTTCAGACAGGGGGCCGTAGGTCTGCGAGGAGCATCTCGGGAGACGGATTTCTACATCAACCCTTCCCATATCGCGTCCTCTCTTTCGAACAGATTTAATCCACTACTGCCGGTCGTCGGCAAGACCAAAAGAATTACGGTGCCGATGATCGACCTGCCGAAAGAATGGGACAGTCTTTTCCCGAGTGAGCGGATCAATCTTCTCAAGATCGACATAGAGGAAAAAGTAGGATATGTATAGTTATTTAAGGGACAGTGCACTAGTGTAGTTCGGCCAACGCTTCTTCGTTATTCGTTGGATAATGGATGTCCGTTTCCACTGCGGTACTGTCCATCCGCACGCTCTTGCAGTCTTCCACCCCCGCCTCTTCTATCACGATCCTGTTTATTGCAACCATCAGCTCTTTCAAGCTCTTGCCTTTGATCTGGCAGATGTATTTGTGAGAAGGGCAGCAGTAAAAGTTATAACCGGCAATTATTATGCAAGAGCTAAGAACGTGCTTTTTAAGAATTGTGATAAGGCATTTCACCAAATTTTGAAGAGTAAAATCTGTTACCCGCTTTTCTTGTATTTCTCTGTAATATTCTCCGAAATATTTGCAATGCCCGTAATTGCTGATATACTATTAATTGAGCGGGAGCTGAAGATCTTATGAAGCGCACTCCTCGAGAGCTGTTTTTAGTTGCTCCGCGATGTCTTCATCTGCCATATTCCATAATTTTATCACAACCGAAAGGGATGGGAATCGTTTCAACTGACTGGGTGAATTTTGGATGCAAAACAGCCTAAATTTTCCCATTTTTTCGAAACAAAGAAAGAAGGCATTCCCAAGCTGTAACACTTGGAAATGCCTAATCTTTTTGTGGAGCCGGGGAGGAGATTCGAACTCCCGACCTGCTGATTACGAA
>DMNE01000197.1:0-2926 GCA_003453735.1 Nitrospiraceae bacterium
AATGCGCTGTTGAAGGAAATGCTGCTTTGATCGTCACCGGTGACAAAACCATGCTTATGCTAAAGAGACATCGGGACATAAAGATCCTAACCCTCAGTGATTTTTTGAAACGTTAAGACAGATATTGATTTTGATGGCAAAGCAATCTTTATATCGTGAGGCAAACTCGGCCTTTATACATGGAATGAACGTCATAGCCCGAGACCCTTCCACCTAGTGGCAGCCTCTATCGGAAGACGTGGCAAGAATGCAGCGGATTTGGTGGCAGGATTGAATGCAATAAGCAATGACAGAGTGTTTCGGGCGTGATTACTTTTTTGCTTAGCAGAGTCTCTGTCCAATGGTTTCCAAAAGTAATTAACACCGCTTGCTTTCATTCGGAAAATGGAGACCGACTATAGCAATCTTTGTCCCTGCTCTCATGCGATACAAGTTTGAGGTGTACCGCCAGTAATCCTCGCCAATCAGCTATCGGTCAGGACTGAAGGTTACGAACTATAATTTATGCTGCCGTTTGCGGATAACACCTACAATCAGACACCCAGACAATAATGCCAAGTGTATTGGTTATCCAGGTAACCCGTTACTTTCGTAAGCGCTGAGAAAATGAAAACTTCTCTTGTTCTTGGCAGGGTATTGGGTATTAAAAAAACTCTGCTTTGCAATGCCTTTGATGTTAATGGATAAAAAAAATAGGGGTCGGCCGATTCGCATGGCAAACAGGAGAAAAGCGACGAAGATGCTCGGACATCCCTGAGGTCGCTCCAGTACAAGATAAAAGAATATGGGATCAGATGACACATGCAAATATTGCATCAAGTCTAGTGCAATATTTGCATATGGATAAGGGTCGTTTAATAAAATATCATATTAGATCAAATTGTTTTATGTTGGCACGTCGATTGCTTCTCTAAGGTCAAGAAATCAATGACTATTGAGAGGAGATGCGCACAATGAAGAAAGGTTTAATAGCAATTCTTATAGTCGCGCTGGCGGCGGTTGGCGTTACTGCGGCCTTTGCCTTTGGGCCGGGTTACGGAATGGGAATGAGAGCAGGTTATGAGACATGTCCTCTGGCGGGCGGAACGGTCACGACTGAGCAGTCTCAGAAGTTTGCCAAGTTTCAGAGTGACATACTGCCGCTGAAGCAGAAGATGCTCCAGTTGAGGACCGAACTGATGAACCTGCACACACAGACGCCGACTGACTTGAATGCCATATTGGTCAAGCAGAAGGAGATGGTGGATGTCATGACCGAGATACAGAACCGGGCAGCCGACAGTGGCTTTACAGGCTTCGGTTGCAGAATGTGCGGCTATGGGCAAGGACGCATGGCCATGGGTGCCAGTATGGGTATGGGGAGAATGGGAAGGAGTTGTCAATGACAGAGGCGGAAGTAAGCATGAATGTCAACAAACCCGGGGTCGGTAATCTCGGACTGACTGCAGGGGAAGAGTCAGAGGTCGTCGCCTTCCTGAAGACACTTTCAGATGGCTATCACGAATCATCACTGAAAGGACTGGCTAACATGACCATATCGACAGAGCAAACCCTGTGACATAGCCAACCTGCATGCAACCGGGAATGTACGGCGCAGATGATGCGCGCACATTCCCCTATCAGAAGGCAAATTGTGCAGCCCTTGACAGTTTAGGCTTGCCTCGAAAGAAGTAACCTAGCACTTTTCTTATTCGTCTAATTTAGCGAAACAAAGAGAGGAGGTTTTATGAGTAGTGATCCAAATTTACAAGTCGCGAGAGGTGCATTGAGTTGTCCATATTTCAAGGAAGGATACTTTGGCATCTGTGTTGCACTGGATGCTATTCATGTTCCCAGTATTGCAGAGATGGAGACATTCTGCTTTAGAGTTTTTTATGAACGCTGCCCGACTTTTACGGCCTCGAAAACACTAGAGTCAAGAGATAACCTGATACTGCGTCGATGAGCCATAACGACACGTACGGCTGCAAATATGGCAGGGAGGTTATCGGTCAGATGCTAGTGCCGACCTCCCTGTTGTAACCGCCTGCCCGGTTTCATCTGCTATTAATTTAACGCCGCCTTTCACAGAGTCCTAAGCGNNACCAGACAGCGTAGATTCCAGGTAGTGAAACGATAGCGTTAAATTTTGCAGGGACATGTCCGCCATTTTTTTGTGTATAATTCAGGTATGCCTGCGGATAAGATCAATGGAAACTACAAAAAGCCAACGAGAACGCATGTCTATCTAATCATTGTTCTCATCTCGGCATCTCTTGCAACTCTGATCAGCACAGGAATCATTTACCGGAATTCGCTCAAGGCGGCTGAAGAATCGCTCAAACTTCAGGCTTTGGGAATAGCCGCCAGCCTTGAACCTTCCCTGGTAGATGTNNGGTATCGCATTCATGGCCCTTTACGACCGGAACGGAGTGACCCTTCTTCATTCGAATGAAAATCTCGTCGGCCGCAAAATCGATTCGCCGGACATCAGGGTAGCTGCGGACGAGGAAAAGCCGGTATTCGACCATATGGCCCTCGGAACCGGCGAGGAGGTCTTCGTCCTAAACTATCCTATACATGCGCTGGATGCTGTTAAGGTATTGAAGCTGGCATTGCATCCATATCCCGCCAAGGATATCATCCGCCAGGCGAGACTGCAGGCGATAAGCATTGGCGTGGCTGTTGTAGCGATTTGGATCATGGGTTTCTTTTTCATACGGGCGGTGAAGCATTCGGAGGCGATTTCCGAGATGATGGCGGAGAGGGAGAGGCTCGCCGTTATCGGTGAGATGGCAGCGGTGCTTGCTCATGAGATCAGGAACCCCCTCGGAAGCATAAAAGGCTTTGCGCAATATCTTTCAGAGCAGGGCGAAAGCGGCAGGGCGGAACTCGGTGTCATTATCGATGAAGCGCGGCGGCTTGAACAGTTGACCGAAGACCTTTT
>DMNE01000197.1:2950-4536 GCA_003453735.1 Nitrospiraceae bacterium
GGAGATCCCGCATGATATGGTTATGGTGTCCGACCGGGAAAAAGTTAAGCAGATACTTTTCAACATCCTGAGGAATTCCGCAGAGGCCACAAGCGAGGGGGGCCTCATAGAACTCAGGGCTGAACGAAGCGGTAGAGAAATCAGTATAATAGTCAGAGATAACGGCGTAGGCATGGACGATGAGACCAAGTCGCGGGCCTTCACATCTTTTTTTACGACCAAGGCAACGGGAACAGGTCTCGGTCTTGCCATAGTCAATAAACTAACGAATGCTTTGGAAGGGCGAATAACACTTGAGAGCGCGCCCGCCCGGGGAACGGTATTCACGCTGACTTTTCCTGCATCGTTCAGCGGAGTGATGCATGAATAGAAAGAATTTTAAGGTGCTTATAGTCGATGACGAGAAGTCCTTTCTCCTTCTCACGACGAAGATCCTGGAAGATGCGGGCTATTCGGTCAAAGGGTTTATTGATGCCGAAGAGGCATTGAAGGCCGTTGATTCCTTCTCGCCGAATCTTATTATCTCTGACCTGAAGATGCCCAAGATGGACGGCATTCATTTCATGGAAGAGGCAAGCAAAGTTAGCGTCACAGATTTTATAGTTATCACGGCCTTTGCAACAATCGAGACGGCTGTCGCCGCCATGAAAAAGGGCGCTGCCGATTACATAACAAAGCCATTGAAGGACCCCGATCAACTCAGGATCGCAGTCGCTAAAATTTTCGACCGTCAAAGCCTTGTCAGCGAGAATGCCCTCCTGAAGTCAGCCATCTTTGAAGATGTCCCTTCACAGGATATAGTATTTGCAGGGATGGATGATGTGCGTAGAGCGGTGAAGGACGTTGCACCCACAGATGCCACGGTAATGTTATACGGCGAGACAGGGACGGGTAAAACGCTGGTAGCCAAGATCCTGCATTGTCTGAGCGGAAAAAAAGGCCCCTTCGTGGATATCAACTGTGCTGCCATTCCCGANNGAACTCTTCGGTCATGAGAAGGGGTCGTTCACTGGGGCACTTCAACAAAAGAAAGGCAAATTCGAATTGGCTAACGACGGCTCGATCTTGCTCGATGAAGTTTCGGAGCTGGGCATGATCTTGCAGGCAAAGTTACTGAAGGTCCTTCAGGAAAAAACCTTCGATCGACTCGGCTCGCTAAATACACTGAAGACCAATGCAAGGGTCATAGCTGCCACTAACAGGGACCTGAAGCAGATGGTTAGTGACGGGAAGTTCCGAGAGGACCTTTATTACCGCCTGAATGTCTTTCCCATTTCAATACCACCTTTGAGGGAGCGCAAATCACACCTTCCGGAGATTGCACACTATCTCGCAGCCTCCATCTCACGCCGGCTCGGAAAGGAAACGAAAACCATCCCGGAATCTACTATGAAAAGTGTAATGGAATATCAGTGGCCCGGCAACATCAGGGAACTTGCAAACGTTATAGAGCGTGCGATAATCGTCGCAAAAGGAACGGAACTGAACATCACCGGCATCGGTAGACCGTCTGAATCGTTGCAGAAGCAAAAGATCAGCAGCGACTTGAAGGCCTTAGAACAAGAAGCTATAAGAAATGCTCTTTT
>DMNE01000198.1 GCA_003453735.1 Nitrospiraceae bacterium
GACAAGGGGAAGATACAGGCATATGGGCTCCTTCATGCGTCAGGGTTGCCCCCCAGCGTTTGCGTATAGAAAAACCTTAGTGCTGATGCTACACTCCCGAGGCTTTTGAAGAAACTCTCGAACGTGAAAGATCCTCGGCAGCCGGGGAAGATCAAACATAAAGTAGCGGTGCTGCTGCTGAGCGGGTTGCTGAGTTTTGTGTTTCAAAAGACTTCAGGCAGAGAGGCCAACCGGGAGCTGACCACACCGACGTTTCTGGAGAACTTAAAACTGTTTATTCCCGGGCTTGAAGCGATGCCGCATCAAGACACCTTGAAGCGGTTTTTAGCGGTCATGGACCTCAATGAGCTGGAGCAGGCCCATATAGAGCTGATTATCGAGTTCATAAAATCGAAGAAATTCACCCGCTACCTGATAGCGAACTGCTATCCGCTCGCCATCGATGGCAGCCAGAAATACACCTATGATTTTCCTTGGGCTGAGGAATGTCAGCGTAGGACGATAAATGGGGAAGAGCAATATTACTGCTATACGGTGGAGGCATCTCTGGCCTTTCGAGGCGGCCTGACCATACCGCTCTGTACGGAATTCTTAAATTATATGGAGGGGGATGTAGAGAGTACCAAACAGGATTCTGAACTGAAGGCGTTTCGGCGTTTGCGGAGAAGCTCAAGGGGTACTTTCCGAAATTGAAGTTTCTGGTCTTGCTGGATGGATTGTATCCCAACGGGGAGATCTTTGAATTGTGCAGGAAGTATCAATGGCAATACATGATCGTGCTGCAAGACGACTCGCTGAAGAGCGTGTGGGAAGAGTTTGAGGCCTTAAAGGACTTTGAAACGGGCAATAAAATGAGCCGGAGGTATGGTGGGCGCAAGCAGCGGTTCACCTGGGTCAACGAGATCAGCTATGTGTATGCCACGATGAAAAAAGAACAACCCGTGCATGTCGTTGTGTGTGAAGAAACGTGGGCTGAGGTGGCAGAAGACTGTGCTCTCATACAAAAAAACAGCAAACACGCCTGGGTATCGAGCGAACCCCTCAATGGGCAGAATGCCCATGAACGGTGTAATTTAGGGGCGCGACACCGCTGGGCCATAGAAACCGGGTTTCTCATTGAGAAGAGGCATGGCTATCAGTATGAACATGCTTACTCATTCAACTGGAATGTTATGAAGGGGTATCACTTGCTCATGCGTATGGCNNCCACTTGCTCATGCGCATGGCGCACATGATCAATATCTTTGCTCAATATGGAAGCCTGCTGAAACACCTTTTCTTAGAGAAGGGGATGCGGGCTGCCATTAAATATCTGGACGAGATATTCAGAAGGATCCTGCTGGAACCTATGCGCATTATGAAAGCGTTGTCAGTAGCTTACCAGATCAGGTTCGATTAGCAGTTCCGGTAGATGAGAGAGCAGTCTTCTCTAAAGGCATAGCACAGCTACGCCTGAAACATAAATACCATAGGAAAAATCACTCATTGCTGTCCTTGTTTTGCCAAAGTTTGCGACAAAATTCAGCCACCGACAAAAAATTACAGCCCCACAGACCTCTCCCTCAGCGTTTCCTTATAACACTTCTCCGCTTCATGCTTCATAGCTGCCGTTGCAGTGCGTTGTTTGACATTTTCTTCTTTATGGACCTCTATCGTACTTGTGTTCTACTTTAAAAATAATTTCTTTGTCTGTCTTTGGTATTTTCCACAGATTGAGGTTACTCGATCCAAAGTCAGAATGGAAGACGTTTACGATAGCGTTAAGAGAATTCTTTTCTTCATTTTCTGTTATTTCTAGTGATTCCACAAAACTAGCATGGACACCTCGGTCTGCAAACCAAAGAACCATATGTTTGTTAAAATCGACTTGAGGTGGCTTTGGAACGCGTGTGTTAAGCTGATAAAAGTTTCTTTGTATATTAATCAAGTGCGACCAGAGCCTATTTAATTCTATTTGAGAATGGACAACACCGTAGTAGGTGGAATAATCAAATCTATCTTTCAGCCGCAAGTCAGAATCAATCTCAATTTTTTCAGCTTTTATGTGACGAGGTATGCCTATTTTTTTAGAATCATCTGTCTCGGCAACCACTGTTAAATTAGAGCATAAAAAAAGAAGGATAATTGTGGATAATAATTTTATTATTTTCATTTTATTATTTTTTCCTGTCTAACAATTAATATGCCCGGTTGGCTTTTCCCTCCATTTCGTTATCATAATAGCACAGGCAACAGTTCTTGGGAAGAAAATAGTCAATGAAATCAATGAGGCTCAAGATAGGCGTCTGGGTATTTCCTGATAATATAGACCAAAAGCCGACTGGGTACTTTATTGGCATTTTGTAATTGCCGGTTTCCGAGACTAACAAATCGGACTTGAGGGGCATTCTCAGCCGCGAACTTCAGGAAGAACATCTCCGAAATACGGGAGCCCTTTGGCCGCGGCTTTCCGGATGAAAGTGAACGTCCGCAGTTCGGATTCAAATAAACGCGGAATCTGCGGCTTTCTCCCCGGAACATGCCTGCGAGGTGTACCGCCAGTAATCACCATATTTAAGAAGTCGCCTAAAACTGATAGGTTACAACGGAAACAAACACCTTTTAGGCTATTGAGCCACCTGGTTTCTGCCACTCATTCTGGAACTAATGTGCTACCTTACCTACTTCTTACGACTGTTGACATCTAGCTCGGTCTGTTGGTAGTATTTATTCATACCATAGAAAAGGGGTGCTATCATGGCAACAGCAGTTAAGAAAACCATTTCACTTCCTCCTGATCTTGCAAAGGAGGCGGAGATAATCGCCAAAGAGGAGGGTAAGACCCTGAGCGCATTCATTCAGGATGCTCTGAGACTCGCACGAAAGGAGAAAATGAAGAGGGAGTTTCAGGACATGCAGGGATACTGGAGCCGAAAGGCAAAAGACAAGGGAATCCTTACAGAAAAAGACCTCGAAAGATATCTCAGAAAATGAGGGTTGTCTTTGACACAAATATCTTTATATCTGCATTGACACTTCCCGGGGGAAATGCCGATGCGGCCATAATGAGAATCGTTAATGACAACGACACCCTTGTAATCTCACGAGAGATCATCGACGAAATCTTGACGGTGCTGGCCAGGAAATTCAGCAAAGATGCTGAAGCCCTGAGCAGGGTGGCAGTTAATCTCGCAGGCCTTGGTGAGATGGTTTATCCGACTGGAAGACTTACAGTTCTTGAGGACGCAGCTGATAACCGGATCCTCGAATGCGCTGTTGAAGGAAATGCTGTTTTGATCGTCACCGGTGACAAAACCATGCTTATGCTAAAGAGACATCGGGACATAAAGATCGTAACCCTCAGTGATTTTTTGAAACATTAAGACAGATATTGATTAACGGCCTAAACCACTGACAATGTTAGTGATGGGGCGTGGGGGCGGAGGCCCCACACCACTGGCGAACCAACAATGTTGGTGAGCCCAATAGGAGTTAAGAGAAGTTCTTATCAGGCAAGGCAAAGGACATTGTCCGTAGTCTTGCCGCACTGCAAGCCACCGACAAGGTCGGTGGTAAGTTGACTTTGATGGCAAAGCAATCTTTATATCGTGAGGCAAACTCGGCCTTTATACATGGAATGAACATCATAGCCCGAGACCCTTCCACCTAGTGGCAGCCTCTATCGGAAGACGTGGCAAGAATGCAGCGGATTTGGTGGCAGGATTGAATGCAATAAGCAATGACAGAGTGTTTCGGGCGTGATTACTTTTTTGCTTAGCAGAGTCTCTGTCC
>DMNE01000107.1:0-7098 GCA_003453735.1 Nitrospiraceae bacterium
TGGTGTCGGTGTCGGCGTTGGTGTTGGTGTCGGAATAGCGGCGCAAGAACCATAAGCGATCTCACTGCAAACACTCGCAAGAGTGACTGGGGCGGTTATGAACCCAGTCATCCCGAAGTTCGTCACAGCGGTTTCGCAAGAGCTTATGGTTGGCGGGGAGAAGTCGCTCCGGCTAAGGGGGGGCCCTCCGGTTCCTCCTGGCGTTGTAAAGGGTGCTGAAAGTGCCCCGTGACATCCTACACAGGCGGCAAAATCATTTGACGTCGCACATGGCGTTTGTGAATATGCGATAATGGCTCCTGTCAATATCAGAAGCATCATTAAAGCAATAATTAGCAACTTTTTCATAAGTGTCTTTTTCCTCTTCTCCATAAATCTCCTTCCTCTCGGGTTGCTTTTCTTTTCAGATTCTTACTTTTTCGATATTCCAAAGCTATCGAAAAAGTCACTGTCGAATATCCCTATTGCTATCCCCCCTTTCTTAAAAGAGATTTCCTCCCAGTCAAAACCTGAGAGAAAATGCTGCCTCAAATTCTAGATGAGGCCGACAAAGTCCGGCCCTTCCGCCGCTAGCCATACTTATAATTACAAATAGTAGGCCAATAAAAAATGTGCAAGAAACGTGCAATCTAAAAACTGTTGATTTTAAAAGAAGTTTAGCCACTACCGCTTGTATCTAGGAGTTACACTGCTTCAGTATGACACACTTCTTAACTGTACTAGGCTTATAGCAATAATCATGCAAGTTTTTGCTATTGATTGTTCATGCCGCACAATAATTAGGTGATGCCGCAGTAACTTCTTAACTTTAAAGTTTTTCATAATTTCATTCTGAGAAATTATGAAAAAAAGTTCATTCTCATGGGCTGAATACAATGAGTCTTTTCGCATAGCGTAGTGTGAAATTACCCAATCCCCTCTCCCTCCCTATGGCGAGTCCAAACAACACCTGCTTACAGCCAGGCCGCTTGTCTTGTGAGTATTCCCGCTTTGCCTCGGCAGTGCCGTTCGCCTCTCCTTCAAAATACATCGAGTGCTGTCATAAAAACTATCGTCGGATCTAGATTGTGGAAAGACTCTTCTCCCTTTCCATCAATGCCGATTCACTCGCAGCCCGGTTCGGATACCGCCTGGCAAGATTGCGGTACAGTGCATCATCAGGCAGTTCTTTCAAATCAACTCCCAAGATATCCTCTATCGGTGTGCCCCTTATTCAGCCAGGCATGGCATGCTCAGAAAGGGGAAAGATCAGGCGGTTCGACGTCTCGCGCACGTCAATATCCTTGCCCTTTCGCTTAACCGGATCTCCTCAAAATAGCATCCAGCCTTAATCTCTTCCAACACTGATAGCCCGCATGTATGAAACCCGCTTCCCGGCTCTCTGAGATTTCAGCCTTGTCAGCATACACGCTTACGAGATTGGCGTTCTAAATGTATTTAGATTTTCTCTGGGCTCTTCATCTGAATCGGCCAACAACTCGCCTTGCCCTCCCAATAAGCAAATCGTCTTTTGTCGTGGACCTTTGGAGGTTTGTACCGATTCGACGAGCAGATGAGTGACGCACCTCTTATTGCAGTACCTTCGTATGCTTTTGCGGACCACATATCACTAAATTACCACTATTTCCTGATATGTCAAATTAAATAATATTAATCACTGAATCACTGAGTAACTACTTAGAAAATTTTGCCAAATTTCCAGAACGGTTTTCTCTAAATTCAGACGTTTATGAAAATTTCTCCCATCATTATTTGTCGTTTTCCTCAAAGAGAGGCGGAAGTTGCATTAGAGGCAAGATGAATCCGGAATCAAAAAACAACTTTGCCTCCAGCATTTTATGGATCAGCGTGAACGTTTTATTTTCTCTTCATGAGTTCTGCCCGGATCATATGCTTGAAAAACTGAACGCTCGGTTTTCCAGACTTTTCCCTTGCATCCGCCATCATGTCTCATTCATATCCCTCGCATTCTCTTTTTCAGTCGCCGGATCTTTCATGTCCTTGTTGAACCTTTCCATTCAGAAGCCGAATTCACTTGAGATGTGCTCTGTTTTTCATCACTGAGGAATCTATATTTGATGGTGAAGACTGCCAGAATTTTCCCATCCGACTGCTCCGAAGGCTGCGATCGCAGCCTTGCGCGTGTTAGGCTCGTTCTTGCTAACAACCGTTACTTCTTCTTGGATATTTTCTCCAGCACCTGCTGGAGCAGCAGCTCTCAAGCGGGTCATCTTCTGTTTCGTTTCTATAAAGGCTTCATACGATATTTTCTGTTTGTCATCTGAATCTGTTACAATATTTTTCAAAAGATGCGGGACAAAGATAGAATCATAGGTTGGTCTATACTTTTAGTCGCTTTTATCTTATGCTTCACTCATCTGTCTCTAAAGCCAGTCCACTCCGATGAGAGCGGCAACGGTTTTTTTGTCAACCAGATATGGGAAAACGGTTTTTTTATTTACGATCCCAGCAACTATCACGGCCCGCTCTTATTTTACCTGTTCCAGATTTCAGAAAAAATCTTCGGATTCGGTATCGCATCCTTCAGAATCGTGACTGCCTTATTTGCTCTCCTATCTGTATGGCTGATTTTGAAAAATCGTGATCTCTTGGGCCGGTACACCTCCTTTTTTGCCGCCTCGGCGCTGGCTTTGAGTCCCGGCGTAACCTTTTTCGGCCGTTCCGCTATTCATGAGTCTCCTTTTGTTTTTTTCCAAATTCTTCTTGTAATGGGCTTTCTGAAGGCAAGAGTGCAGGACGACCGGAAGGGAATTCTTTTGTCTTTTGCAGGCTTGCTCGGATGTATCCTGTTGAAGGAGACCTTTGTTATATTTGTGCTTTCATTCCTTCTTGCATGGGGGTGGTCGGAGTTTTCTTCCGGCATTTTGAGCTGGACAGACAAGAAGATGGAATTCCCACCGAAGCCCTCATTGAAGGATGTGGATAAACTTTTTCTTCTCAAGATATTATTTGTCTGTGCATTTGTCTGGCTTGCGCTGTACACAGGATTCTTTCATCACTGGCAAGGAGCGATAGATTTCTTTACGGCACTTATGCCTTGGCTAAAAACAGGTGTCAGCGGTTCAGGACATGATAAGCCTTTCGCTTACTGGCTCACGTTAATGGGGAGGTACGAATGGGCGGCTGCCGTAGGACTTATCGGGGCATTCATAGGTTTTCTTGGACGGTCGTGGAAGATGCGGTTTTTCTCTGCCTTGGCGATCATCAACTGGCTTATTTATTCCTTCATCTCTTATAAGACCCCGTGGTGTATCATCAGCATTCTGTGGCCCTGTCTTGTCGTGGCTGGCCTCTGGATCGAGGTAGCTTTCGTCAAACAGAAGAAGACACCGGTTTTTTGGCTCTCCCTGTGCGTCGTCGTTATCATTGTGGGCCAGTCAGCAGTAACAAATGTCAGGCTTAACTTCATGCATTATACTGACCCTGCGGAACCCTATGTGTATGTGCAGACAAAAAACGACGTGAAGGTAATCGAGGATATAATAAGGAAGAAGATTCAGTCGTCGCCCGATGCTCAAAACATGCGGGTGCAGATTAATTTGAAGGATTCCTGGCCTTTCCCCTGGCTGTTTTCTCGGTTCCCCAACGTCGGCTTTGGTGATTACCAAAAGGCCTTCACTGAAAAGGCCGATGTCATCTTTGCAGAAATCACCCACTCCGATAAGGACCTCGAGGGTCTGTACTGGCGGCGCAAGATAGACGTGAGGGATGCTCGCGAGCCCATCTATGTATATTTGAAAAAGACGTTTTTCCAAGGCATAGATCTGCCCGGGTTCGAGCCCTCGAGTATGCCGGGAGGTAAGGAGAGATAAGTATGGCACTTGCGTTCTTGATACATATGGCAGTTTCCACCTTTACGGCAATTGTCCTGGGGCTGGAAGTGGGACGGCTGAATGCATTGATCGCTGTTGCCAGCCTGCTATCCGGGACTGCCGCGGGCATCTGGGTCTGGCTCAGGTTTAAAGAGGAGAGGAGATTGTTTCCGGGGGTCACATTCGTTCCCGCCTTATTGTATGGTTTTATCATTTTTGCCGGATTGGCCCACTTTCTCTATCTGCTCTATTTCTCCCCTCATGGATTAAAGACGCTCCATCTGAATAACTTCGGCGACCTCTCTTTACACATCCAATACATCCGCTATATCGCAGGAGGCGCGCATTTCTGGCCTGACAACCCTGGTTTTGCCGGAGACCTTCTCAGATACCCTCTTGGAATAGATATTTATAATGCCTTGTGGGAGATCCTGGGTGTCCCTATAGACAGCCATCTTTTCTTGACCGGCTTAGTCATGACTATTGTTGCTGTATCGATGCTTCACCGGTGGATGGGATGGTGGGGTGTTGGGGCGTTTTTCTTAAACGGAGGACTGGCCAACTGGAGACATCTCTGGCCGACGGGTACTGAAGATTTTCAGAACGCGGTTGCATGGAAAAGCTTTTTCCTTTCATTATGGATAACCCAGAGGGGATTCCTTTTTGCTATACCAGCTGGTGTGTATGTCATCAAAACGATAACGGAAACACTTCTTGGCGAGCGGACTTTACGCAATGAGGAGAAGGTTGTCTGCGCCATACTGTGGGCATCCCTTTCGTGGTTTCATCTCCACACTTTTTTTATTCTCACGCTCGCTCTCGGTATCTTCATTGTCCTTTACAAAAAGCCAAGACTGCTGTTCGAGGTGGCACTGCCTGCGGTAGTAGCCGGTCTTTTCTTTGTGGTCTTCTCTACAAAAGGTCTATCAAAGGCCGGGATTTTACACCTTCAGCCTGGATGGACCGCCGGGCAAGAGAATTTGTTCAAATTCTGGCTGGTTAATCTGGGTCCATGGCTGATCTTTGCAGCGGCGAGTCTCTTCTTCGTTTTTCAGAAGTCATATGCGCAACTGCGCTGGATTGCCATTCCTGCTTTCGTACTCTTCATTGTGTTCACGGTTGTTATGGTGGCTCCATGGGATTGGGACAATATCAAAGTATTGCTCTGGCTGTACCTCTTCATCGCCTGGATAGCATGGAGGACATGGTTGACCAAGCTGCCTTCCTGGGCCGCTCTTCTGATAGGGTTTGTCGCGTTCTTCTCAGGTACGATATCGATTGTCTCTTCCCTTCCCGGCAACAGTTCCGGTGTTGAACTTTATCAGACGGTGGAATTATGGGATGCGAAGGCGGCCCTCACAGATGTGCCGGCTGACTCTGTGCTTGCCGTTGCCCCTGACCCCAATCATCCGGCCATGTTCTGGGGCGCCAAGGTAGCCATGGGTTATCCCGGGCACCTGTGGTCCCATGGTATTGACGCTACGGCTAGGGAAAATCAACTTGAAAGGATTTTTCGCGGGGATGAGTGGTTTTCCCTGGCAAAAAGTATCGGAGTGACCCATATCTACTGGGGCGAGAATGAAAAAAGGAAATACGGCATGTTGAATCCTCCGTGGCTGAACCGGCTGAAAAATGTCTCTCGCTCTCAAAAGATTCAGGTTTACGATTTGCTGAGCTACACGGAATAAGCCTCACATCTTCAAGGTCGTCGCGCATCGACTATGAACTTGAGAGGGGAGCGTTGAACTTTACGCCCCCATTTATGTACCTACATTCTTGCTTGACTTGATTCTGCTTTCTCAGGTATTTTCATTGACGCGGACAGAGTCTCTTCCAAAAGAGCTGAAATTGGTGCAGCGTGCTTACGCCTTTGAGAAAGCATTCAGAGGGTGAGGGATCAAATTCGGTAGGAGGTTGGCAAGGATATGAAGTCGATTCCTCTGCTTTCCGTAATCGTACCAGCATATAACGAAGAGAGCGTATTAGAGGCTTTCCATCAGCGTCTATCGTCCGTACTGAACAGCTTACCGATGCAGACCGAGGTCTTATATGTGAACGATGGGAGCACCGATCGGACCCTTGATGTCATTCGCTCGTTGCGAATGAATGACCATACCATCGGAATTGTTGATTTGAGCAGGAATTTTGGCAAGGAGATAGCAATGGCAGCAGGACTTGATCACGCTCACGGTGATGCAATCGTTGTGATAGACGCAGACTTACAAGATCCTCCCGAGCTAATTCCGGAGTTGATTCAGCACTGGCAACAGGGTTATGACGGAGTATACGCTGTACGACTTTCAAGGCAGGGCGAGAGCTGGCTGAAAAAGATTACGGCGCATTTCTTTTACCGTCTGATCAATCGGCTAAGCGGCACACCTATACCTGAGGACACGGGAGATTTTCGCTTGCTGAGCCGAAGAGCGGTCGATTCTCTGAAAGGATTGCATGAGCAACACCGCTTCACAAAGGGGCTGTTTACTTGGATAGGCTATCCTCAAAAAGCAGTGCATTACCATCGGAATCCCCGTCTTTCTGGGAAGACTAAATGGAATTATTGGCGCCTTTGGAACTTTGCCCTGGAGGGAATCACGTCTTTCACTACAGCGCCGCTTAAGATCGGAACGTATTTAGGTTTACTGGCCGCCCTGTCTGCCTTTCTTTACGCTGGGATAACCATCTATAAAACTCTCGCATTTGGCGAGCCTGTTCGTGGTTATCCCTCTTTAATGGTGGTGATCTTATTTCTTGGTGGCATTCAGCTTATTGGCATTGGGATCATTGGTGAATATCTGGGGAGGGTGTTTGATGAAACTAAGGTGCGCCCGCTATATTTTTTGAAGGACTATATTCCCCCCGAACACGATAATAAATCAACATAATTTTTTGTTCGACTGAGAAAACGGCTTGAGTATTTGCTTTTTTCGATTCAAGAACGAGAAGAGATCGGACTGCTCACTATCAGGTAGCGAAAATCACTCCGATCAGTTTATGCGCTATACCAAGCACTTCTTCTTGTAACGGCAACCACTCGGTGATCCTTTCAGGTAGTACTGTTTGAAGTATGCATTCAAAATGTCTAGAANNGCATTGCCAGTATTAAAAGCTATTAAGCCTTCCATTTTTGCGAAACTTGCACTTGCAATGGTGCCAGTGTTCTTAATTGCGACGCCTTTAGGGCTTCTCCTCATATATAACATCAGCAGAAAAATTCCTGTCTTATGGCAGATTGGAAAATTTGTTGTGACAGGCGTGCTAAACATGT
>DMNE01000107.1:7157-7296 GCA_003453735.1 Nitrospiraceae bacterium
TGGAATAAATATTGGACATTTGCAGCTCAAACGACGAAAAAGACTGAAACAGAATTTGTGCAGTTTTTTATAGTAAGTCTTATAGGATTTGTCACAAATGTTCTTACCGCTTCATATATATTTAAATCAATGCATCCAG
>DMNE01000408.1 GCA_003453735.1 Nitrospiraceae bacterium
CCTGTGTTTGCCGAGATAACAGTGGACATACACCTTTTGTGTGCTGTGGCTCCTGAGGAATGCCGTAAGTTCTGTGAGCTTCTCTTTATTGGATTCGCTCTGCAGCGGCAAATATTCCATCGGAAAATTATAGGTTTTCAGTC
Organism: Nitrospiraceae bacterium; assembly: GCA_003453735.1. GTDB lineage: Bacteria > Nitrospirota > Thermodesulfovibrionia > Thermodesulfovibrionales > UBA9159 > UBA9159. The sequence continues at coordinate 144 of DMNE01000408.1, forward strand.
CGAGCTTCTCAGCATCTCTTTGTTCCCTCTTATACAACGCATTTTCCTGAGGAAGCTTCACGTTTAAGAGGCTCACTATCGTTTCAACTCCGAAATTCTCCTTGAGCTTCTTCATTTCATCATAGTGGGGATAGGGCCCTATAATGATGGAGCGAGAGATGGGATACGCCTTGCCACGGATTAGTGCCAGTGGATAGAGATACGGCTCGAAGTAATCAAAATAGGACAAGAAGGCAAACACAACATAGAGAAAGAAAATTGACAACAGCACAATCCTGGGCAAGACATAGGTAATGCGTTTAATTCGTTTTTCTATGAAGTTCACTCTTGATCTCCTGACGCTTCACTTTGCCCCACCCCTTTTTCCAGAACTGGAAGGTGGCGAGAAGCCTCTCCATAACAATCAGCTGCCGATATCCCATGAATTCCATCAGGCCGTAAAGGGAGAGTTTCAGTATATCCTTAATTCCCTTATACCTCAGATAAATCAGGTTATCGAGGAGGATGGAGCCGAGGTTTATCCACATCCCCCATAGAATCGCAACCACAAAAAATAAAAACGCAAAGTCCCTGCTGATAAAACCCAAAATGTAAAAAACAATGAACCCAAAATAACCAAGAAACTCAATCATCGGGCCAAACGCCTCGACAAGAATAAAGTACGGGTAGCCGATAAGACCTACCGTTCCGTACTTCGGGTTAAGAAACATCGCCCTATTGAACCAGAGGCTATCTATCAAACCTCTATGCCAGCGGTTACGCTGTTTAATGAGAGAGGGGATGTCAGAAGGCACCTGAGTCCAGCAGACCGGATCGGGGACGAACAGGATCTTATATCTGATGTCCTCGTCCTTGCAATGTTTGTGCAGCCTGACAACCAGATCCATATCTTCGCCGACAGTATGCCGATAGCCCTTTATTGCCATCACCATGTCCTTTCTGAATATTCCAAAGGCGCCAGAGATGATAAGTAGACTGCCGAAGAAATTCCACGAAGTCCTACCGGAGAGAAAGCCCCGGGTATATTCAACGGCTTGAAAGCACTCCATCGACTTTCCGGGCGCTCTCACTTCGAGAACATTGCCTTCCTCGACAGTGCACCCGTTGAGAACCCTCACGATTCCTCCTGTTGCGATCACCTCCCTGTCCTCCACAAAGAGCCTCGATGCCCTCAGTAGGGCGTCGTGTTCAAGAAGGGAATCAGCATCGATGCAGCAAAAGAGAGGGAATCGCGAGGCGTTGATCCCCGCATTCAGGGCATCGGCCTTCCCCCCATTGCTCTTGTCAATAAGTACGAGATGGGGATAGTCCATTGAGATATAGCTAGCCATTATCGGATGGTGGGGAAGGATCAGACGTATAGGCTTATCGATCTTCACGAGACGAAACTCGGCAATCATCCTTTGCAACGTCAAGTCCTTCGATCCGTCATTTACGACAATGACCTCAAACTCGGGATAGTGCAGTGCAAGGAGAGACCGGATGCTCGCGACTATGGTTTCCTGTTCGTTATAAGCCGGAACAACGATAGAAAGTGGCTTATAGAATATCCCGGAAAGAATATTTTTGATATTTTGATGGGTGACAGTCAAGGAATGAAGCCTGATATCCTTTAAGGAGATAAGGGTAAAAAAAGTATAGATTCCATTGATAAGGATGAAATAGACAAAGATGACGATTTGAAAACCGAGGAGAAAATAACTCAATAGCTCAAACACGGACTCTCGCCTCATCAAGGGTATACCGCGATATGTCAACGGTAAATTGGTCCGTGCTCAACATCCCTTCGCGAAGAACCGCAAGCCCCTTGTCACCGAGCTTCGACAGGGATACCGCAGCATTCACTCTCACGTAATAACTCTCATCGTGGAGCGATTCCTTGAGATGCACAATAATATCCTCAGTGCAGAGATAAGCGTTCTTTGCAGTAACTGCCCGGACCCTCCAGTCATCATCCCTAAGACAGGACACAATCATCTCGCACACGTCCGCTCCTCCTATCTTTCCCAATGCCCGGATACAAGTAATCTTGACTTCGGGGACGCCAAAAAACTGTTTAAAGTATTTCATGATGATGTGTTTCACGGGATAGAACACCTCAGACCCACACGCCTCAATAACATCCCTCTTCAACATAATCGGTATTGAGTCATCATCTTTCAAGGCTTCAAGAAACTGCAAAAACTTTTCCTCCTGCCTGCCCTTGACGAATGACTTGATGATATTGGTATACACATACTCATTGAACTTTGAAGACCCAAAAAAAGGCTTCTGCAATATGTGGTTGATAACGTTGAGGTCAGCTTCGTCATCTGCGATAAAACTGAGTGCGAGAACTGCTCTGGCAAGAATCTCAGCATCGTTTCCGTCCTCTGACAGAAGAGATCGGAAGAAACCCTTCATTTCCGGCAACCTCAGAAAACCTAATTTCTCAATAGCGATCGACCGATTGATCCACGACCCAGACTTCGCCTTCAGGACATAATATTCTCCCATACCAAGGTCTTGGGCAAGTCTTTTCACTTGAGTCTCCATATCACCGGCTACGCTCGCCAGTATATCGATCATTACATCCCCCAACGCCTCGCGCCTCATCCTTCCCATGGGTTTTTCTATCTCAACATTAGGCTCTATTAGTTTCCTGCTTATGGTTGATACATATTCCTGACGGAACATCGTTATCTGCTTCGCCCGAAATTCAATATACAGCTTGTGAACGATCAACCCGATAAACAGTGCAATAACGACAACAGACGCAATCGCAATCATGAAGAGGAGGAACTCCTTGAGCCAATGCGGGTCTATGAAATCAGACAGTTGCATCTCTCTACCACCAGTATGATGAGAACAGCGTAGCTCCATACGTATTATAGAGATGCGCTCTATATTCATAGGAGATTTCAGCGCCGATACTCACCGCGGGAACAAACCGATATTCAGCCCTCAGCCGGTTGGAGACCGTGTCGTATTTCTGAAGATCCTGCAGGCTTCCTATTCTATCCGCAGCGTTCCCGGCGGCCAGACTATAAAGACCGCGAAACCGGTAGTTCGGTTCGTAATTCAATGTCGAGACCAGGGAAAAGGTAGCGTTTTGCGGTATGATGTAAATCTTTTCATTAAGGGCGAATCCCGATGAGAGATAATAAATGATACCGGGGAAGAACATATTTATGGAGGTGTCTGAGAAATTCATTCTCCTAAAGCCGAGCGAGATCTCGCTCTTTCCATATCCCTGATAAATCTCTCCTCCGAAAGCCGTCTTCGGGAGAAATTGGGCATCAGGGCTCACAGACATAGAGATATATCCCCATCTTTTCGTCTTTTCTCCGAGCTTTGAATAAACATCCAAGCTTACCTGGTTATCGTGAAGGCCAAACCGGTACGCATCCAACGCATTGAGCACAAATGTCAGTTCCTGAATTCTCTGCNNTCTCTAACGATGCATCATGCTCATTCTCATAGTTTCCCGTATACGCAAAAAAGCTTCCGATTATATTGAAGTAGTTTCTCCGCACTCGGTAAAAAAGGTCCTCCCGCTCACGAGAAAGATACGCTTTAAAATCTTCAGGAAGGGCATTCAACTCTGCCCCAGCCTTTGTGATATCCCCGTTCAATATGAGAGATTCGATATACAGTGCTGCAAAGCCCCTGTCTTCAGGGAAGAGGATCATTAATCTTCGAAAGATCTCCACCGCTTTATCGTACTCCCTCTCTTTTATGTAAAGCATCCCTAGTCGATAGCCTGAATCATACTGTGCTCGTTGTGACTCGAAAAGGGAGATCAGGGCGGCTTCGGCCTGATGAGTCTCTCCCCTTTCAATGAGAGCATCCACTTCGTGGATCATCTTAGCCACCTCGACCTTCTCTTTTTCCTCCCTCACCGATTCGTCATTCTGGAGATTCAAGGCCTTTGCATATTCATCAAGAGATTCGTCATACCGCTTCTGCCAGAATAAAATCCGTGCGCGGATCGTGAGAAGTTCGATATTGTCAGGGTATCGTTGCAGCATCCCTTCCAAAGTGACTTCCGCTTTTCGGAACTCCTCATTCTTGATGTATTGTTTCACAGCATCAATTCCTGCATCGTATGAAAGCAGGTTATCGGGGTATTGGTGAAGAACAGCATTCAGGAGAGCCTCAGCCTTCCCGGCTTCCCCTTCCTTGAGATAACAGTGTACTGCATCAATGATGCTGTCATTGCGTAATATCTTCTCATTCGCTGAATATCCTCGCAGCATTATGGTGAGAAGGTCTTCTGCCTTCTCGACCTCACCGCTATTGCGGTAACACTTGATAAGGTCGATTCCGATATCGTAATCAGATACTTCCTCGCCGTATACGGGGACAATGAAGACTGGCATGACAATGAATATTACGAGGATCACCCTCATGACAGATATTTCTTTATCTTCAGGAAAAGGTGCTCTACATTGAATGGTTTTGTGAGATAATCCTCAATCCCCAAGCTGTAACCACGTTCAATATTTGCTTCTTGACTCAGGGCAGTAAGCATAAGAATAGGAATCTTCTTTAATGTCTCCGTCTCCTTGAGTCTCATAGCCACATCGAACCCAGAAAGTTTTGGCAGGTTAACATCCAGGATAATGAGATCGGGTATAAAATCTTCAGCCTTTCTCAGTCCTTCGAGCCCGTCATGGGCCATCTCAACCGTATACCCCTTGCTCCGTAAGCCGATGCTCAAGATAGAGGCAAAGGTCAAATCATCTTCCACTACCAAGATCTTCGCCATATAAGCTAATATACTGGATTTTTCTTTTTATATCCATAGTTATCTATCGTCCGAAATGACAAGATACTTTAATGGAAGTTCCATATCTCTCTGTAAAAAAAGAGAATTGATGTGATATCATACGGAAATGTTAGAGGTAGACGGCAGCTTCGGAGAAGGTGGCGGCCAGATTCTCAGGACAGCCCTTGGACTTTCTTGCCTGCTTCATAAACCATTTAGGATGTTCAACATCAGGAAAGGGAGGAAGAAATCGGGGCTTATGCCTCAGCATCTCGCAGCCGTTGCAGCTGCAAAACTCATATCTAATGCAGAAGTGAGGGGCAATTCAACGGGTTCATCAGAACTTTTCTTCTCTCCCAAAGAGGTGAAAAGAGGAGATTTTTTCTTCGACATAGGTACAGCCGGTTCAACCTCATTGGTCCTCCAGACAATTTTGCCGGCCCTTGCCTTCTCGAAGGGAAAAACTACTGTCACGCTCAAGGGTGGCACTCATGTCCCTTTCAGTCCGTCATTTCACTATCTGGCGGGCATTTTCAAGTGCTTTCTAGAGATGCTCGGCTTTCACATATATCTTTCCATAGAGTCTTATGGATTCTATCCAAAAGGGGGCGGAAAGATCAGGGTTGAGATACTTCCTACTGCTGAGATCAGGCCTCTGAAGATTATCGAGAGGGGAAGAATATTACACGTGCGTGCGCTCTCAGGGGTCGGGAATCTACCGGTATCGATAGCGAAAAGACAAGGAAGCGGGATGTTAGAAAAGATACTGAGTACGATAAGCAACC
>DMNE01000482.1 GCA_003453735.1 Nitrospiraceae bacterium
TAACCCCCTCTTTCCCCCTTAAAGAGGTGATCGGCATGGATGACTGCGGAGGTTGTCCCGACGCGCCGCCTCCGGCGGTTGCAGGAATGACAACTCGACATGTAGCTTACATCGGATTGTCAACCGGCTTTTTGGGTTATATTACAGAAGCGTGCCAGAAAGCCCACGGATTCATCCGTGGGATGAATGGCACACAATTTAAGCTCTGGTGCTTTGTTGAGCAATATAGCGTTTGATAGTTTTCGAGGAAACATTGCCGGCAGTGGAAACGAAATAGCTTCTGGTCCACATAGATGGCATTCTTTTAAGATGAGCGTAGGTTTGTCGAAGGCGACGCGAAGTGTATCCCTTCAACCTATGCATGATCTGGTCAGGAGAAAGGTTCGGTGGAGCGTTGACAAAAAGGTGGACATGATCAGGCATGATCTCCTCCGCCAGGATGTCCAGGCAGAGTTCTTTTGTTTTTTCTTTAAGCAGTCTTCTGAGAGACTTTTCCACCTTATCTTTGAGAACCTTTCGTCTTCTCCCGGGAATCCAGATAAAGTGGTAGTTGAGGAGAAACAAGAGGTGTAGGCATGTTTATAACAACGGTATGGTAGCATAAAGCAATGCGTAAAACAAACGTCGTAAGACTGCTTCCGGAGAAAGAAGCCTTGTGGACTCTTCATGCCGTCGGGGATAGGGTCTCCTGCCTGTGGAACGCCGGCAACTACATCTGTCGGCAGGCCTTCATAGGAAAAGAGAAGGTTCCCAACTACAGCGCTCTCTGCGCGTTAATGAAAGATTCTGCCGACTACAAGGCATTGCCCACTCATATAGGGCAGGAGGTTCTAAAGAAGCTAAGCAAGTCATGGATATCGTTTTTTGCGCTGCGTAGAAGTTTTGCAAAAGGTGAGATCAGGCATAAGCCCGGGATGCCCAAATACCGGAAGGACAGAAAGAAAGGCAGCAGGCCATGGGATTATATCCCCGTGAAGTCCACGGCTGCCTATTGTGTGGAAGGGTGTTTGATCCATTTAGCGGTGCCGGCGGACATCTATTCGCAGCGAATAGCGATCCCCTTCAGGGGAACCCTGAGGTACCAGGGGGACTTCAAGACCTGTGAGCTGCTTTATGACAATGCAAAGAAGAGATGGTATGCGCATATTGTTGTGGAGTACCAGGAAAGAGTAGTGGCTGATGAAAGACCTGAAAAACATGCAGGGGGAGATATCGGCGCCAGACGCGCTATAGCTGTTTCAACTCAGGGCAATCCACAAAGCGTTGTGTACAGCTCCCGGCAGGCCTGGAAGGATTATAAGTATTGGTCCCGCCTGATTGCCAAAGAGAAGACCCGACTATCAAAGCAGGGATACAAGACAAGCCGACGGCTTCAAATGTTATACCGCATTCGTCGTCTGAGACTCAGACACGCTATGGAGGCTTTATGCGCAGATATAGTTCAGGGTCTCAGACGCAGCGGTGTAACCCATTTCACGGTTGGCTACCCTGTGAACTGTCGAGACAATGCCAACTTTGGCAAAGGCAACGAGCTGGTGCACAATTTCTGGAACTTTGAGATTCTGCTGAGGATTATCGAGAAGCATTGCATTAGAGCAGGCATTGCATTCAAGAGGGTGGATGAACGGGGCACTTCAAGCCATTGTCATATCTGCGGCAGGAAGGTAAGAAGGCCGAAGACCGACATAGTAGTTTGTCCCGTACATGGTATTATGCATGCCGATGTCAATGCTTCAAGGAATATTCTTAGGAAAGTAACTCCGGCACTGGCCGGGGACGGGGAGAAGGCCTCCCCTGGATGGGTTGTTATGCGGTGGAATCTCCATCGCTGGCAATCTCATGCTGAATCCGCGAATAATCGCGTTCTTCAGGAAGCGGCACATGCCGCTGCCTGAGAATCCCACGAATTTATTCGTGGGAGAAGTCAATGATTATCATTAATAAACCCTGTGAACTACCCGCGACTAAATGCTGAAGCAACATTATAGTCGGGGCTTCCTGGATCAACGACAAGACTTACCGCTGAAGCTGATGCGGCAGAGGTCCCGTCTCCACAGGCGTTGACGGCCAAAACCGTCGGTTCGGGCAGATCCCTCCCTACCGTGGAACTACCAAAGGCGCGTTCCTCAATAACATTCGCAGCATTGGTGTCTCGATCCAAGACCAAACCGCATTGAGGACACTTATGTATCCTCTCAGTCAAAGTCTTCGGGACTCGCGCTCCGCACTTTGAGCACTCCTGAGTCGTATAGGCCGGGTTGACCCTTACCACCTCGTTCCCCCTGAGCATTACACTCTTGTAAGAAGTGAGACGGATAAGACTCCCCCAACCAGCATCAAGTATTGCCTTTGCCAGATGTGGGTTCTTCACCATCGCTGCTATATTCAGTTTCTCGAATGCTATATACGAATAAGACAACACGAGCCAAAGTGACAGCTTGTGCAGAAAATCTCTCCTCCTATTGGCTACTCTCTCGTGACGCCTTGCAAGTATCCCTTTCTGCTTCTGATAATTCGCCGAGCCTTTTTCTCTCCTGGACAGTACCTTCTGCGCTTTTCTCAGTCTACGCTCTGCTTTATTGATAAACTTCGGATGCTCTGCAAAGTTACCATCGGATGTCGCCACAGCCTTATGAAGCCCAACATCTACGCCGGTGGTTTTACCGTTGTCTGAGACAGTAGGCACTAACTCTTTCTCTACGCTCACACAGATATACCAGGCACCTGATGCTTCCCGCTTGAGGGTTACCGTCTTTGCGTTTCTCCAGTCCACTGCTCTATGCACTCTTATGTTCATGCCGCCGATTCCGGGCAAAATAACAAGCGCAGAGCGCCTATCCTCACCAGAACGAATCTTTATGTTTTCGGTCAGTCGATCTTTGGATTTCATCCAGACCTGGGGATAGGTAAGGGACCGATATTTCTCCAATTTCTTCCTTCTGGGATAGCCAACCTTGATCTTTGCCCCCGCTTTCTTCTGCTTCAGGTCCTCGAAGAATTTCTGATAAGCTTTATCGACCCGCTGCAGACAATCCTGTAGCACCTGACTATGTACCTTGCGCAACGCAGGATCGGCCTTCCTTAAAACAGGAAGCGCATTCTGTTGAGCGCTATAAGAAATAGTTTCGCCAGTGTTTTTGTAACCTTCCGCCCGTTCCTCGATGGCGTGGTTGTAAACACTGCAGAGGATAAATAACCAGTTCTCGATGGTATATTCTTGAAGGACGGTCGGATAAGCGCGGTATTTATGGGTAACGCGGATTGTGGCAACTGAGGGCGTTATGCTATTTTTCTTTCTGGGTCTCGACATATCTTCTGATGTCCGCCAATGTTACCTGCCCCACTGAAGCCAAAAAATAAGATGGCGACCAGAACACTCCTTTCCACAAATACCTCTTTGTAATATAAGGGAATTCCTTCCGGAGCAGCCTGGATGTGACTGTCTTGAGGCTATTGATAAAACGCGAGGGTGCCAGCGAAGGTTTGCAGGAAAACAGAATGTGTATATGATCGCGGTCCGTTTCCTGTTCTATCAATCGTGTCTCGAATTGCTCAGCAACTCTGGCTGTGAGGTCTTTCAGTCTCATATCCACTTTGCCAGATAGCACTTTCCTCCTATATTTTATGCACATCACAAGGTGGAACTGAATTGCATAAACTGCGTGGCACCCCTTATCCAACTTATAATCCATACCATACTATATACTCATAACTAACTGTTTTCAACGGCCGGGCGATTCATCCCCCACCAAACCGCCGGTTTTGGAAGGGGACTTCTCGGCCATTAAGTTAAACCTATCAGAAAAGAACTCAGAAAAAGTTTATCTAAAATAAGCTGCACGAGCCAGAGAACTATTCTTAGATTCTTGATGATGAAGGAATCAAAATTACGGAATCTCCAGAATGATACACTGATATGGTATTTTGCAAATTATAACGGCTTCCCTCTTGCGGATATTTTATTGAAAAAGAAAAGTTCGCAGATTTCATGTTTATTTTCCTGCAGACCCCGGTGATCAAAGGTGTTAACGCGAATTACTATTTGCCGTGCAAAATATCCATCCACCTGATGGCTTCGGTGTCACTGATCTTACCCAGATAAA
>DMNE01000507.1:0-5639 GCA_003453735.1 Nitrospiraceae bacterium
GCGCGAAATCAGGATTCGAGTAGTCCATGCCAAATCTCCGAAACCCCATGTTCTGTTGCTTCCATCTGATGAACCCGAAGCCGTTATCGTTGAGGACCAAAACAACCACTGCAACGTTATGCCGTACAGCTGTCTCGAGTTCTTGCGAGTTCATCAAAAAGCCGCCGTCTCCCACCACCGCAATTACGTTTCTCTCCGGGTTAAGCATCTTTGCGACAATGCCCGCGGGCAGCCCAGCCCCCATCGTCGCCAAAGCATTATCGAGCAGAAACGTATTAGGTTTATACGTTTTGTACAGACGTGAAAACCATAATTTATAGATCCCATTATCCAAGGTGAGGATATCATCCTCCGAAAGAACATTCCGAACATGCCAGACGATTTCTTGGGGGGTGAGAGGATATTTCTTCTCGAAGTCCTGTGAAAGTTTTGTATCGAGATACTCGCGAAACGTTCTGAAGAGTTCACCGTTTTTCCTGCTGATCTTCTCCCCAAGTTTCCGTAATGCACACGAAACATCTCCTATCACCTCTATATCCGGATTATAGTACTTGTCCACCTCCGAAGCACTAAAGTCAATATGTACTATCTTCTTATCGAGATGCTTGTTCCAGATATAGGGAGGATACTCCACGATGTTATATCCCACCGGTATGATCACATCAGCTCTGTCGATTGCACAGTTAACGTAATCACGGCCGTGCATGCCTGTGGCGAAAAGGCTATACTCTGACGTGTCGCTCAGCACCCCCTTCCCCATCTGGGTATGCACCACGTATATCCCCGTCTTCTCCACGAACTCCAGGAGCTGTCCTGATATTAATTTCCTGTTTGCTCCGGAAGAAACAATAATCAGGGGGTACTGCGCCCGATTTATCAATTCAGCGGCTGCTTCTATCGCCTTGTAATCAGGTGCCGGCCTTCGCTCATATCTTCTATTCTGTACCAGAGCATCAGTCGCGCTCGCAGCTATGTCTTCCGGCAATTCTACGTGCACCGCCCCGGGCCGCTCAGCCTGCGCGAGTCTAAAGGCATTTCTCAGAATCGTCGGGATCGTGCTTGGGTCGAGAATCGAGGTTGAGCTTTTCGTAATCGGCCTCATCAGACTCACCACATCAATGAGCTGAAAACGCGCCTGCCAGTTTTCCCTTATCGCCTTCTGCCCGGAGATTGCTATCAGGGGAGCGCCGATGAGCTGCGCGTGTGCAATGCCAGTCACGAGATTCGTTGCACCCGGCCCAAGCGTCGAGAAGCACACGCCCGCTTTTCCCATTAACCTCCCGTAGGTAGCGGCCATGAAGGCTGCAGCTTGCTCATGGCGAGTAACAATCAACTTGATCGACGACGTACGGATGGATTCAAGGAAGTCTAGGTTCTCCTCTCCCGGTAGGCCGAAGATATACTCAACTCCCTCCTCTTCAAGCTGTCTCACAAAAAGATCAGATGCCTTCATAGAGGATTCACTCTCTTGCCACCACGGTTTTGATGTTCACAAATTCCCTCAACCCATAGTGCGACAATTCTCTGCCGATTCCTGATTTTTTTATCCCTCCGAAGGGCAGTCTCGGATCTGATTTCACCATGTCATTTATAGCGATAGCTCCCGCTTCAATCCTCATAGCAAGTCGTTCAGCCCGCTGGAGATTCCGGCTCCAGATGGCCGCCCCGAGACCATACTCCGTGTCATTCGCCACGCTGACCGCTTCTTCCTCATCCTTTACCGTGATAATCGGAGCTATTGGGCCAAACACTTCTTCGGTCAGGACCTTCATAGTTTCCTTCGGGTTATAAACGACACAGAGAGGGGAAAAAAGCCCTTTCTTGAAGGAATGCTCCACCTGCACGACTTCAGCGCCCTTCGCTTTCGCATCTCGGAGCTGCTCCTTGAGCGCATCGAGGATCTCCTGCTTGGCAACAGGACCGACGTCGGTGGTTTCATCCATCGGATCACCGATCTTCAGTTCCTTCAATCGCATAAGGAAGACCTTTTTGAACTCCTCTGCCACTTTCTCCATAACTATAAAACGCTTCGCGGCAATACAACTCTGCCCCGCATTGATCATCCGGGCGTTTGCCGCGACCCTGCCTGCTTTTTCGATATCAGCATCGTCAAGGACGATAAAGGGATCAGAGCCGCCCAACTCGAGCACGACCTTCTTGATCCTCTTCCCTGCGACTGCTGCCACTTCCCCGCCGGCCTTCTCGCTGCCCGTGAAAGAGACGGCATCGACCTTGTCCTCATCGATGAACTTCAAAGCGTCCCGGGCCCCGATGAGCAGGGTCTTGAAGACGTTTGCGGGGAAACCCGCTTTTCCGAAGGCCTCCTCAATGGCAAGCGCACACATCGGTACGTTGGAGGCATGCTTCAACACAACGACATTTCCGGCTGTGATCGCGGGGACTCCGAATCGGAAGGCCTGCCAGAAAGGAAAGTTCCATGGCATGATAGCGAGCACGACGCCCAGGGGCTGCAACACCACGTAGCTCTTCTTCGCCTCCGTCTTGATCTCCTCAGCTTGCAGCAATGTTTCGCCATTGTCGGCGTAATAGTCACAGAGCCACGCACATTTCTCGATCTCCGAGACCGACTCCTTGATGGGCTTGCCCATTTCACGGGTCATGGTTTCCGCATACCGACGCTTCTCCGCCCTGAGATGCTCCCCCAGTTTCTTTACCCGCGTGGCCCGTTCGGACACCGGCACCTCTCTCCATGCAAAAAAAGCCCGTCGGGATTTGCTCATTTCCCTCTCTACCTCATCGGGCGTCATGAGTTCAAATGTTTTCAGCACCTCTTCGGTGTAAGGATTCACGGACTGTATCACCATCTATCTCCTCACTTTCTTTTTTCTCGTTTGGCCCAATTTCTATATTTTGCGGGCTCATTGTCCATTTCTATATTCATTATAGCTCTTGGAGAGAAAGAGTCAAACGTGCCGTGGCGCACAAACCTCTGTGCTGCCTGTCCTTTGGATTTGTGATATCGCGGAAAATGCCGAGCGGTTTGCCGGTGGCTCTATAGCGAAGCCAATACCTGTTGATGTCTCGCTGCACAGGGAGAGCTTTTGTCTGCCTACACAACCTCCGCCTTCCTGCAGCAAAAAGGATGGCTCATCCCTCCTCAAACAATCAACGTCTCACACTCAATACCTCAGGCCACTTTAGTGAGCGAACCCGCAAACTTATGGTTTTCCTGTAAGGTCTTCCAGTACCATGAGTTTTGATCTCTCACCGAGGGCTATCAGGATATCCCCTGCTTTGACCGTTGTCCTGAAGGTAGGATTAAACTGCATATCACCGCCACTCCTTTTTATGGCCACAATAATAATGCCTAACTCCCGCCCGATCCCGCATTCATCAAGGGTCTTACCGATTATTCCTGATCCTTCTTGCACGTAGATTTCCTCCATCTGGAGATCGATATTGCCGGACCTCGTTGCAAACTCAATAAAATCGACCACCGCCGGTTGCAGCATGGTGTGAGCTATTCTCAGTCCTCCGATATGATAGGGTGAGACGACCCGATCAGCCCCTGCCCGCAAGAGTTTCTGTTCTGAGCCTTCATCGCCCGCTCTTGCAACGATATTCATTTCCGAGTTAAGTACCCGTGCACTAAGCACGACATAAAGATTCTCGGCGTCAGTGGAGAGCACCGATATAAGACCTTTGGCCCTTTCAATACCCGCTTCCTTTAATATCTCGTCCTTTGTCGCATCCCCCCAGACAAAGAGCATATCTTCATCAAAGGTGACGGTAGGGAGCGGTTCTTTCTCCACCACAACGAACCGCGCTTTCTTTTCCTTGAGCTCCTTGCAGATGACCTTCCCCATCCTTCCGTAACCACAGACGATATAGTGATCTTTTAATCCCTTTATCTTCTTTTCCAATTTCCTCCTCCCAAAAATCTCCTGTATTTGGCCTTCAACGACTATCCGTGCCGCGTTATTGAGGGTATAAAGTATCGTTCCCACTCCAAAAACGATCAAGAACATGGTGAACAACCTCCCCCTGTCGGAAAGAGGATGAATCTCCATGTAGCCGACTGTTGTTATGGTCGTAATGGTCATATAGAGGGAATCGAACAATGACCACTGTTCTATGAAAAAGTATCCGAAGGTTCCCACGAAGACTACGACCACGATCAGGAACAGCGAAAGGATAAACTGTCTCTTAGGCGTTTTCACAAGCCCTCACTCCTTCCCAGGATCTTGCCGATCATTATCTTGAATCGCTTCACATGGGTACCTTCCCAATAAACCCTGCCNNAACAACCCATTACAGTGAGCGCATCTGCCCGGTTTGAACTCCCGTATGTTATAAGCCGCTAACACTTCCCTGAGCTGTTCAATCGGGCTATTTGCTTGCACGAGGTAAAGGCTCCTCAGATTTTTCATTCGCACAAAGTGTGTATCCCTCGTCAGAATAAGCCGTCCCTCTTGCATTGCTAACTTGAGAAGATCACGATCACTTATGTCGGGGTAATAAATGGTGTCAAAACCCAGGAGCCTAAGCCATCGCGCGAGTCGGCCGAGCATGGAATCAGCAATAAACCTTACTTCAGTGCTCCCCATTCATTTCACGATCACTTCCGTCCTGTCCTCATCACCTCAGAGAGAATCTCAAGCCCACTGGAAATGAGTGATGATAAGGATCTGTCCCTGAGCATTTCGTGATTCTTCCCTTGTCTGTCAGCCACACCCTCTGTGTACCTGCGGCTCACCATGCTTCTGGTATGGCTATTCCGATATACCGGATAAAAAAAGAGGGTCATGGCATTCACCAACGACCCTCACACTTCATCAACAGTTCATTGTTGAGGCTTTATATACTGCATCTCACCACATTCATGCTTCTTCTGGCTGTGGCTCATGGGGGAGAACCGACTGCAACTCCGGCTTCACGAAGGTATTGCGATATTTCACCATGCCTGTCCCGGCCGGCACAATTCTTCCCATAATCACATTTTCTTTTAATCCCTTCAACTCGTCCACCTGGGCATTAATCGAAGCCTCTGTGAGCACCCTCGTCGTCTCCTGGAAGGATGCCGCTGACACCCAGCTTTCTGTCGTCAGTGATGCCTTCGTTATCCCGAGAAGGAGGGGTTTCCCTTGTGCAGGAGCACCGCCGTCTTTCCGTATCTTTTCGTTTTCTTCCTGGAAAAGCGCCCTGTCCACCTGTTCGCCGATGAGGAATGTTGTATCACCTGGGTCTTCGACTCTCACCTTTCTCATCATTTGTCGCACAATTACCTCGATATGTTTATCGTTGATGGAAACGCCCTGAAGCCTATACACCTTTTGAACCTCATCCACAAGATACCTCTGGAGTTCTTGCGGTCCAAGAATATCCAGGATGCTGTGCGGGTTAACAGCCCCGTCCATTAATGGTTCTCCTGCCTTTACCCAATCACCCTCATGAACACTTACGTGTTTGCCTTTGGGTATAAGGTATTCCCTCTGTTCGTCTCCGCCCTTAACGACAACAACTCGCATGCCTTTATGCGCACCCTTGAACTCAACAACGCCATCGATCTCGGTCACGATTGCCTGCTCTTTCGGGCGCCGTGCCTCAAAGAGTTCAGCGACCCTTGGAAGACCTCCGGTGATATCCTTGGTTTTTGTCGTCTCCCTCGGTATCTTTGC
>DMNE01000507.1:5673-8405 GCA_003453735.1 Nitrospiraceae bacterium
TTTATGGATATCCTCGGCCTCATCGCGGCTGGGTAATCGATGATAACCTTATGGGAAAGGCCGGTAACCTCATCAACCTCTTCTTTGACCGATACCCCTTCCAAGATGTCGCCGAGAGCAATCTTGCCGCCTACCTCGGTCAGCAGAGGTGTCGAATAGGGATCCCATTCAACGAGTCTCTGACCGGCTTCAACCTTTTCCCCTTCCTTGACCTTCAACTTGGCGCCATAGACGAGATTGTATTTCTCCCTTTCCCTGCCATGACCGTCTACAATCGCTATCAGTGCATTCCGGTTAATGACGACAAGCGCACCTTCACGGTTTTTCACGGCATTGACGTTGAGAAACTTAACTCTTCCAGAATTCTTTGCATCGAGAACTGCCTGCTCTATAACCTTGGTAGCAGCGCCGCCGATATGAAAGGTTCTCATGGTCAGCTGGGTTCCCGGTTCGCCAATCGACTGGGCTGCAATGATGCCGACGGCCTCACCTGTCTCGACCAGTTCCCCCCTGGCGAGATCCCTGCCGTAACATTTGGAGCAGACCCCAAACTTTGCACGGCAGGTAAGGACAGACCGTATCTTCACCCTGTCTATGCCAGCCTCGGTGATCTTCTGGGCTATCTCCTCATCAATTTCCTGGCTCTTTTTAACAACAGTTTCCTTTGTCACTGGATCATGGATATCCTCCACGGAGAATCTGCCGATTATCCTTTCTTCGAGTGGCTCGATGATCTCTCCTCCTTCAACAAGAGAAACCACGACGATACCATCGGTGACACCGCAATCATCCTCCAGCACGTTGACATCCTGGGCCACATCCACAAGCCTCCTCGTCAAATATCCCGAGTTAGCAGTCTTGAGAGCTGTATCCGCGAGACCCTTCCTTGCTCCGTGAGTCGATATGAAGTACTGTAAAGGGGAAAGCCCCTCTCTAAAATTTGCCGTGATGGGAGTCTCGATAATCTCGCCTGAAGGCTTTGCCATCAAACCCCTCATGCCTGCAAGCTGCCGTATCTGTGCAGTGCTTCCCCTTGCCCCGGAATCTGCCATCATGAATATGCTATTGAAGGACCTTCTCTCCTTTAGCTCCTCATCGGAGAATTTCTTCCCGTCCTCAGCCCCGAGGTCCTTCATCATCTCGTCAGCAATCCGTTCAGTAACGTTAGCCCATATATCAATTACCTTGTTATACCGCTCGCCATGGGTAATCAATCCATCAGCATACTGTTTCTGTATCTCCATAACCTCTTGCTCTGCGGCTTTGATCAATTCAGCTTTTTTCGACGGAATATGCATGTCGGCCATGCAGATAGAAATTCCAGACCGTGTGGCAAATGCAAATCCCAGTTTTTCGAGGTTATCCAGGAAAACTACGGACGAACGCCTGCCCGCCTTCTTATATGTGTATTCAATAACCTTTCCGAGTTCCTTTTTGGTGATCTCTTTATTGATAGCGCTGAAAGGGACTTCAGGAGGAAGAATTTCGCTGAAAAGAATTCTTCCGCAGGTGGTATCCACAAGATTACCATCCATCCTCACCTTGATCTTTGCATGCTCATCCAGCTGGCTTGAATCGTAGGCAATCCTCACCTCTGCAGGGTCTGAAAATATTCTGCCTTCACCCTTCGCGCCGGACCTCTCCTTTGAGAGGTAATAAATCCCTAAAACCATATCTTGTGTGGGTATCACAATAGGCTTTCCATTGGCAGGCGAAAGGATATTGTTCACGGACATCATCAAAACCCTGGCCTCGATCTGCGCCTCGATAGAAAGGGGCACATGAACCGCCATCTGGTCACCGTCAAAGTCGGCATTAAAGGCAGTGCAGACCAGGGGGTGAAGTTTGATGGCTTTCCCTTCCACAAGCACGGGATCAAATGCCTGAATGCCGAGTCTGTGCAGGGTCGGTGCACGGTTTAAGAGTACCGGGTGCTCAGAAATCACCTCTTCCAGTGCATCCCACACCTCCGGCTGTTCCTTCTCTACCAGCCTTTTAGCAGCCTTTAACGTAGTGGCAAAACCTTTTTCCTCTAATCTATTGAAGACAAAAGGCTTGAAGAGTTCCAAGGCCATCCTCTTGGGGAGTCCGCACTGGTGCAGTCTCAGATCAGGACCGACCACGATGACCGAACGGCCTGAATAATCGACCCTCTTTCCGAGAAGGTTCTGTCTGAAACGCCCCTGCTTCCCTTTAATCATGTCACTTAAGGATTTCAACGGCCTCTTTGTTGAGGTTTTCAAAACTCTGCTCCTTCTGCCGTTGTCGAAAAGTGCATCAACAGCCTCCTGGAGCATCCTCTTCTCATTCTTTACGATAACGCTGGGAGCCTTAAGCTCCATGAGCCGCTTCAACCTGTTGTTCCTGTTGATGACTCTCCGATAAAGATCATTCAGGTCTGATGTAGCAAACCGGCCGCCCTCCAGAGGAACCAAAGGCCTCAGGTCGGGCGGCAGAACAGGAACAGCATCCAGGATCATCCACTCTGGCTTATTCCCTGACTGCCTGAAGGCCTCGACTACCTTCAGCCTCTTCGTGAGTTTTTTCTTTACGCCTATCGAAGCAGCTTCACTTATTTTTGCCTTCAGTTCAGCATAGAGCGCCTCAAGCTCCACTCTCCGCAAGAGTTCCCTGATCGCCTCCGCACCCATACCTGCCTTGAATCGTGAGCCATACTCCGCCGTTTTCTTCTTATATTCGTCTTCAGTTAAGATCTCTTTTTCCTTCAGGGG
>DMNE01000235.1 GCA_003453735.1 Nitrospiraceae bacterium
TCTGGATGCATTGGAGGCACGATATGGAATACCAGTTATCTATACATCCAGATACCAGGACTTGGCTGAAGAAAAAGCGGCAAGCTGGCTTTCTAAACATTTTACCTATTGGTATCTTGAATCAAATGGGTTAGGAAGGGTATTGCAAGAGGGTGATCTGTGAGTAACAAAACGAGTGACATTGCTCCAAGGCCAAAGAAAGAAGCCTGCCAATTTACTTTGAGGGGATGCGGCATGCTCCTGAAAATGAGCTGGGTGTCGTGTTTCTTTTTAGCAAGGTTTCTAAACGTCTGGGATTCCCAGAAATAGATATCATTCAACCACATTTTCCTGATTGTTGGGCGTATCGTCGTACTAATAAAGGCGTGATTCCAACATGGATCGAATTTGAGTTCCACTCACACACCTTTAAGTCACACCTTAAGGATATCAAGAAAATAAAACCCAGCAAGGGAATTGTTGTTTGTTGGGATCACGATTGGAAAGAATGTGAAAAGTATGTTGAGGTTATCGATTTGCGATCTCATCTTGGGTTAGGAAGGCAAGTGTGGATACAAAATACTAAACCACAATATCAACACGGATTTGACGAAATTCCAAGGCGCAGAACACAGGGCTGGACATGGTCGGTCGCGCCAGGGTCAAGACCAGGTGATTTGTTACTCATGTATCGTGCTGGGCTTGTGAGGGATGCGCGACTTTATGAAGTTAATGAAGAGTTATTGCAATCCATCTCTCATATTTGCGTTATCAAATCTTTCCCTATGCGCAGAAAAGATTTTGGTTATGGGGCAGAAGTGGCACAACTTGTTATCCTAAAGAATCCTTTGCGTCTTGAGCAAATGAAGAATGACAGGGTTCTCAAGTCCGCTCCCTTTGTCTTGAGGAATTTGTTTGGAAGAAGCAACGTTACACCCTACTGGTACAGACTTTACGACCTAGTGATGAAGTTGAATCCATACAAGGACATTGAGAAGTCACTGAAGCCCTATAGCCCCGATTTGCTGTGAATGACCGACGTGTAAGCTTTCAAAGAACTAAAATGATGGTCTCTAATGTGATTTATAGGAGAGTTGTGCGCTGAAATTAAAGCTTGAGCGCTTAATGATTCGAAGAAAGATTAAAATATTAACGTGGACCAGGGTAAGGGTGGTAGTCATCTACTGTCAACAATTTTGAAGTCTGGAAGTCGACTGTGAAAGTGAAGCTAAGAACTTATCAGTGCGGTTCACCAAGAAAGAAGGGAGAGGGACTGCGTAAATCGTCGAAAAGAGGTGCTGAGATGGTGATCTAAAATACGAAATCTTTTAATGGGGTATCCACTTGACTCANNCAGATGCCAAAAACCTCTTACATGCTTGATGATATTTTGATATTCAGTATGGCCCGCTTGAGCTGCCTGCTGGACCAATCGGTAAAAGAACTTTCCGCGATGCCGCCAGGTTCTCCGACTAAATCGCTATGTATATTCATCAAGATGGTAGTCCAAATGGTCATGACTCACGACACCTTAGATGTCTCACAAATACTATATCTTGTATAGCGCTGAGTCAAGTGGATACCCCTTATCTTTTATTGCCCGACACTCTTCAATATCTCAGCGGAAGTTCTTACAATAAGCAGTTTGGCGAGATTTTTTAAGGAGCGCTCATGGGCATCCCTATCCATAGAGGAGACACAATCTGAGACCACGACCGGATAGAATCCCCTGTTTGATGCATCACGCGCGGATGACTCGATTCCGAACTCGGTCGCAATGCCTGTGAATATAAGGGTCGTGATGCCCCTGTTTCTAATCATGTACTCGAAATTTGTTCCTATGAATATGCTTGCTGTCGGTTTATCCATAATAATATCGCCTTCTGCAGGTTTTACGGCCTCGGGTATTTCCCTTTCCTTTGAGCCTGGGGCCATAAAATGAGGCAGCTGGTCGGGCTTATTAACATTAAAACGTTTCATCATAGAATAGATGTACCAGGACGATTGAAATCCTTTAGGGGCAGGAGTTATGAGGGTATATACGACAGGCATCTTTTCTCTTAAGCCCTCAATCAAAACTTGCAGGTTGCCTTTGAAATCTTCTTTATTGAATACCCTGTCCACAAGACCGGATTGCACATCCCAGACGATCAAACAAGAATGCCCCGGGGCGACTATTTCGGTAAGATCCTCATAAATAGTTATTCCATTTTCATTTTTCATGGTTGTCTCCTTTCTTTTTACGTGTTTTTGGCGCGACCCCATCAAGATAATTTGATTGGTCTGCCGCAATATTATTGCAGCATTATCACTACAATTTCAGGGGTGTTGCCTATGCGCATAGCGGGCGCTCATGTCCCTGCACCAAGCAAGCTCTTCCTGCGCTTAGCTCAGCAGAACGTGGCAGTGAATCCTACTTCATATATATGGGTCTGGTTAAATGCGTTCGGCAGCGAATATCCCGAAAATACAAGCTATTGGGGTAAGTGCCATCAAGTGCATACCCCATTATTATTAATATAGCAACACGGAAAAATTTGACCGACATGTGTATGGCCGGAGAGTTGGAGGTTCGCGCCACTGTTTTTAAAGTCCTCGAAGAGGGAATAGGGATGACGTATCAACAGTTCTACTCGTGATCCTCAAGGCTCGGCAGTTTTCCTCTCCCCGTCTCCACGACTTTCAACATCTCCCGGTTACGATCCGTTCAGACGCATGGTCATGAGGATGAGGTCGGTCTCGTTCCCCTCAAGATCAATGATGAACCCTTTAAGGACCGCTGCCCTTGTAAAGCCCAGCTTCTCAAAGAGCGAGAAGGCTTCGAACAACTCGGGAGCCATCTCGATACTGAGCAGCTCCAGTCCCAGCTGTTTTGCGATATGGATGATTTCCTGGGCGAGCATGGTCCCGAGGCCTTTTCCCCGGTAGAGGGTGTCCGTGGTCAGCCGGATCTCGCCCTGGTGCATTGTCCAACCGGTGTGATTAAAGTGCAGGGTGGCGTCACCTGCGATGGTCCCGTTGTGGGTGGCGATGAGGGGAAGGACATTATCGTAGTCAAGATTGTAAATCCAGTTCTCTATCACCTTTGGGTCTGCCACATCCTCCTTAAGACACGCCCTGTCCTTGAGGGGGAGGCTCTTAAAAAAATCCGCAAGAGCTTTCTCGTCATCCTTGCGGAGGGGCCGGAAGGTCACTTCACTCCTATCGTCCAGGATGACCTTCCTGGGGTATTTCTTGGTCAGTATTTCCACAAGCTTGTCCATTGGGGTCTCCTTAAAACCCACTTTATTCGGCCAAGGGTGCGGGCATCAGAAGTACCATCCCCGTTCGATGATCATCGCGAATCCCATGCCTCCGCCTACGCAGAGGGCTGCTAATCCCACCGTCACATCACGTTTCTGCATCTCGTGCATAAGGGTCACCAGTATTCGTGACCCGCTGCATCCAATGGGATGTCCCAGGGCGATAGCGCCGCCGTTCACATTCACCTTGTCGGGATCGATCTGGAGCGTCTTCATACAGGCAATGGCCTGGGCTGCGAAAGCCTCGTTCAGCTCCACGAGATCAGCTTCTCTCCCCAGCTCTGCCTTCACCTTAGCAATGGCGCTCTGTACGGCAAAAATAGGGCCTATTCCCATAAGCTCAGGCTCACAGCCCTTCACATCGTACGAAACGATCTTTGCCATTGGTTTTATTCCAAGTTTATACGCTTTATCAGCGGACATAACAAGGAGCGCCGCAGCGCCGTCATTCACGCCAGAAGAGTTGCCTGCAGTTACGGTCCCCTTCTTGTCAAAGGCGGGCTTCAGCTTTCCCAGTTTTTCCGCGGTCGTCCCGAATTTTGGGTATTCGTCAGTGTCGAACACTATGGGGTCACCCTTTCTCTGGGGTACCATGACCGGGACGATCTCGTTCTTAAGTCTGCCTGAGCTTATCGCCTTTTCCGCCTTTTCCTGGCTATGTGCCGCGTACGCGTCCTGCTCCTCCCGGGTGATGTTGAACTTTTTTGCCACATTCTCTGCGGTAATTCCCATGTGGGTATCACCGAAGGAGCACCAGAGGCCGTCGCGGATCATCACATCAAACACCTGGGCATGCCCCATTCTCATGCCCCACCTCGAATGGGGCATGACATAAGGGGCCTGGCTCATGTTCTCCATACCACCGGCCACCACCACCTCAGCATCTCCGGCCTTGATCTTCTGGGTAGCCGTGATCACTGACTCCATACCCGAGCCGCAGACGACGTTCACCGTCGTTGCGGGGATATACTGCGAAATCCCCCCGTGTATTGCTGCCTGGCGTGCAGGGTTCTGGCCTAACCCAGCCTGCAAGACATTACCCATGACCACGATGTCAACCTTGTCAGGACTGACTTTCGCGCGGTTGAGTACCTCTTTTATGACAATCCCCCCCAGCTCGACGGCGGGTACATCCTTGAGCGTACCCCCGAAACTGCCGATGGCTGACCGAACACCACTGGCGATTACGACATCACGCATAGGGCCTCCTTTATCCTCCTGCCGGGATTTCAGGCGTCAGTTCTTTGACCATAATTGCGATATCTGCATAATTGTGGTTTATATCTTTGACATATTTCTGCAGTGTTCCGATATGGGTGAACCCTGACCTCTCAAAGGCCTTGACCACATCATCCCTTGCGGTCACGACTCGTGCGACCAGCTTTTTCAGCCCGTAGCCCGCNNAGCTTTTTCAGCCCGTTTCCCGCACCGATCCGGTAGATCTCATCGAGGAGCAGTCCGCCCAGACGACGGCCCTGAAAGGCCGGATCGATCACGATCCGCACCTCGCCCACATGGCGCCCCCAGCCAAAAGTCTGTCTGTGCAATGTCGTACTTGCGACAATCCTTCCCTCAAATTCCGCGATGATCGGCAAGGTCTTTTCATAGTTGAGATCGCGCATCCATCGCGCGATAACCTTTCTGTTGGTCATGTCGTTTCTCAGATATCTCCTCGTTTCCTCGGGCAGGGAGCTGAAGAACATGTAGATGCCGTGTTCATCGTCCCTCGTCACGGGTCTCAGCGAAAGAACAGCGCCGTCTATCAGCGTGACTTTCTTTGGATATCCTTCAAGCATTTCATTCTCCTGTAGAGAGAACTTTGTGTTACCGCATGTCATAAAAACTAAGATGTTCTTTGAGCGGCCCGGCAATCTTCACACTGCCAAAAGATCAATCCCGGTTTCTGTTCCCTTTTCATAAAAATGCTTTGTTCTTAACACTTTAATGATGGTCAAGAAAACCAATTCCTGTCAAGATGATTTTCTAATTCTCAAGTTAACAGATACCGATAAGTTTAAGGAAGCATGCCTAAAGGGGGCGGGAAAAACAGGTAAACCCCTGGGTCATAGAATATCTGTCTAGCAATGATATTATGGAAATCTGGCATGATGGAGCATTTCGGTTGATGGGAGATGGTTAGCGAAATAGAAGGGGAGGTATTTCTGGAGCTGTCCGGGGGGAGCAGGTCTTTAGTCTTGCGGTCAGCTTTGCGCGACCCTTGGGCCTTGAAAAAAGTTCCACTTGCACTTCTGTGCAATGACCAGGATGCTCTGACGTTTAGGAGTTCTGTGAGCACAACGCGCTAGGCATGAACACGTGCTCTTGCGCATTAGTAGATGAAAGACGCAGATGCCCTACGCTTACCACAAGGACGTTGATAGGATGAGGGACCGGACTAATCCTGCCCCTCTTCTTTTTGACGTAATTGTGCTACCCTTCTGTGCCGGCCGGCCCTATTGCGAGGACTTCTATCGGCAATCTAGACGATTTGAAAATATGAGAGGTGAGAGGTTGTCGGTGGATTCGTTAAATGAACACTGTTTATAACCGGATAAACTTGACATAAACCTACAAGCATCCTTGCTCTGCTCCGTTAATTGTAAAAATCAGCGGCTAATGAAACTCCTTGACAAATATCCGTTCAACAGGTATAGTAGTTGCATATACAACCAGTATTGACGTATGGACGAAAAACGGACATTAAAACTTATCCAAACCATAGGCAGGGAATGCCTTGCGGGTCGTGTACGCACGCTCAGTCGCGTGATTACCTGCATATACGATAGGGCCATGCGGCCCCACGGAATCAAAGTCAACCAGGCAGGCATACTGATAATGCTCGCTCTTGTCGAAAAACCCACTCCCGGCGATATATGTCGGAACTTCCAAATGGAGAAATCGACAGTCAGCCGCAATATCGATCGCATGAGGAAGCAGGGCTGGATAGAAAGCGGCAAGGGAGAGGGAGGTCTTGCCCAAGTGCTCACGGTCACGCCGAAAGGAAAGAAACTGCTGACTGACATCTACGGGAAATGGGAGAAGGCGCAGAAAGAAGTGTCCGAATTCCTTGGCGAGGATGGTGTGAAGGCGATCCACATGCTGACGGGTCGCATATCCGGACCAAAAGGGAGACAGAAATAGGAACATTTTTTTTGGACTGTGAGTTGTATGTACAACAAAAGGAGGCGGTCATGCAAAATCTGAATGAGCACCCGGCAGTAAAACGCTATTATGAAAAGAAGGAGGGAAGCAAAAGTGACAAAATCGCGTCCAGGCTCAGCCATAAAGACATTCGCCGGATGTGTCTTGAATTCGGTGCTGATGACGCTGGTTTTGTAGAAATCGGCAGACCAGAGCTCGATGACCAGAGATATGATATTCTGAAAACGTTTCCCTGGACAAAAACATTGGTAAGCTTTGTCGGGCGAATCAACCGGGAAAACCTGAGAAGCCCGGCCCGCTCTATCGCAAGTCTTGAACTGCATAAGGTCGGCGAAAAACTCGAAGGAGTGTCTCATCAATTGACGGCTTATCTGGAGCGCATGGGAGTAAAGGCCGTAGCCCCGGCTGCAGGGTTTCCAATGGAAATGGATCAATGGCTCGGAAAGATGTTTGCTGTTTCGCACAAGCCGGTCGCAGTGGCGGCAGGGCTTGGACGGATGGGGCTGCATCGTAACGTCATACATCCGGTCTTTGGCAGTTTTGTGCTGCTTAACACGGTGCTGATCGAAGCAGATCTGGACGAATACAACACTCCGCTGGACCACAATCCCTGCCTTGGATGCAGACTCTGTGCAGCAACGTGTCCCACCGGCGCAATCGAGCCGGACGGCTATTATAACCCGGCAAACTGTATGACGCACACTTACCGGGAACTGATCGGAGGCTTTACCGACTGGATCGAAAATATCGCAAATAGTAAAAACGCGGCTGATTATAGAAGCAGGGTGAGTGATGCCGAGACTGTGTCCATGTGGCAGAGCCTTGCAAACGGTCCCTGCTATAAATCTGTTTACTGCATGGCCGTCTGCCCCGCCGGAGAGGATGTTCTGCCTGAGTATCTTGAAGACAAAGCTGGTTACATTAAAGAAGTTGTGCGGCCACTTCAGGACAAAGAGGAGACGGTTTATGTTCTGCCTGGTTCTGATGCCGAGAGCTACGTTATCAGTAAATTTCCACACAAAAGGATAAAAAGGATTGGAAACGGCGTCAGGCCCCCTTCGATCAAGTCCTTCCTCGGCTCCATACCAATAGCCTTTCAACGTCATAAGTCAGAAGGATTGGCTGCAACGTATCATTTCACTTTTACAGGAGAAGAATGTGAATCGGCAACCGTCACTATAACGAACAAAACCGTAACGGTCAAAAAAGGGCACGAAGGCGCGGCGGATATACATATAAAGGCCGACAGCAGGGCCTGGTTAAGGGTGCTTCATAAAGACAGTGCGATGCTGAAAGAAATTGTTTTCAGGAAGATACGAGTCAAGGGATCAAAAGGGCTGTTAAAGGCGTTCGGGAACTGTTTCGCTTAAAAAAGGAAGCATAACATATTATCGATTTAGTAACGTACTGAAACCTTGCAAATATTTCTTGCCGTATTAAAGTATCGGTTTTGTAACTACTAATCTCGCTCATGTGCGAGGTTCGACATGTAGTCTGCAAACGGGTACCGTAGAGGGGACATCAGGTTGCAAGCGGGAACCGTTACCCTGCCGAAATAGTGCCTGTGATGAGTCGTCGGTGCACAGCGCAAAACGGGTGTAGCAAACTACGAGGTTTCGTGATTTTGTTTACTGGTGATACCTTTTTTGGCCGGCAAGTGAGGCTCTATGTGGTCCGCTCCACACTGGGTCGGGGTTTACGAAAATACCATCTGACAGGGAATCCCTTCCTTTTCAAATGCTATCTTCAATTCTTTTCCTTTTTGCGAAAAGAAGGGGTCCTCCATAGCCCACCGCATCCCATATTTCTTGTATGCCCAGTCTGCGTAATGATAGTTCAGCCTATCGATGATCACATACTCCACCTTACCCTTAAGTGCACTCACCAGTCCTTCAGAACCTGGAAGAATCGGTGCCACCATGGCAAAGGTTTTGATCTTCTCTGAGTGAAGCTTTTCTAAGGCCTCAATCCTCTTTTTTGATGGAGAAGCTCCTGGTTCGAAAATCTTCCTTATCTTTTCATCCGCTGTGGTAATGGTAAATCCAACCTCGGCATCCTTTGCCCTTTTCAGTATTTCGATATCCCTTAATACAAGAGACGATTTGGTCTGGATCGTGAAAGGCCAGCCTTCTTCTGAGAGGATCTCAAGACATCTTTTTGTGATCATATAGTTCTTTTCTAATGGTTGATAGGGATCGCACACACCACTTATCCATACCCTTCCGACCTTTTTCTTCTTAACCTCAGAAGCCAAGAGCTCAGGGGAATTTATTTTCACATCTACAAACTCTCCCCATCTCTCAGTATGACCTGTAACCCTCTTCATAAATTTCGCATAGCAATAGACACAATTATGTTGGCAGCCAACGTAAGGGTTTAAAGCATAGTCATAGACCTGAGATTTAGACAGGATACTCTTTGCCTTTATCTCCCTGATCTTCATATTTCCAACTTTAGCACGGTTTGGATCTTCCTACCATAATTACTCATGGGGTAGTTTTAAATTGTATGCCTGACTACAACAAAGCAAAATCCGTGAGGTGGGCTGACTGGGCGCAAAGTCGTTTCTGATTCGTTCTGGAACGTCCAAATAATCCTTTAAAATCAATAAGCACCGTGAGTTCGAATCTCCCCCCCTCCGCCATTTAACTTGTTGTTTTTATTTAATTCTACCCCTCGGAACCTCGTTTCAGTTCCGTTTCGATTTTCCGAATGGGCACTACTTTCTCTCGCCTGTTCACGATATCCCTTTACCTCGTGACATCGGCATGAATATACTTTCTCGTGCTCCGCGGGTCTTTATGCCTCATCAACGCCTCCGCTTTGAATTCATTGACATCAGCGTCTTCTGCTATCTGCGTGCAGAAGGAATGTCGCGAAGATTCATAATAGGTGACATCAATGCCTGAAAACTCAGGCCAATACTTGCTGAGTGTTTTCACTTTATATCCTCTGCCCGTGTTGGGGTTCTTAAGTAAGAAATCGTGCGGAAGTTTTCCCTGCATATTCCGAAGGGCAATCTCCGAGGCCTTATCACTCAGCGAGACATAGTCCTTGCTGTTTTCTTTTGTGGTTTCGATAAGGACGGAACCAGAATATCCCCGGCATATCAGAGCGCACTTTTTTCGACAATGATATCGATAGGCCTGATAGCAACGTCTCGTTTGGGCGAAGGCCCACCTCCATACCGAAGGCTACGGGACCTCTATGTTCCGCCGGGACATTTTGTAGCCCCTCATCCTGGTCCTCATGTTCAATGGCAACTCTTGTTGAAACGCCATCGCCTTCTACAATAGGAAAATCAGGCATCACGTTTATACTTTTCTCTTTTCGCCCACATGAAGAATGCATGTAATGCCCCTCCGGCATACATTTTTTTAAAAAGTTCACTGCTGAAATCGCCTGGGTCGGTATTTTTACGCTCGGAGGTTATTATTTCAGCAGTCTTCCCATGGGCAGGCAAAACTTTACCTTCGTCATCCTCGCTATTGTTGTTATTTTCATTCTGCCTAGTCTGATCGGATTTTTCCGCCACAAGATTCAGTCCACTTAAGGATTAGCCTTGCTTTGTGCAAGGCTCGAATGCGCATGGCAGTTCAGATGCGGACTCTGCAGAACGCACTCTTCTATGGAGCCATTTGCAGGGTCAGACAGGCACGGAAATTTATCTGCGCTGAAATGCTGACACATGAAACGGCACGTTGTACCCATGCGTTGTGTGGATAGCCACAAGTTAAACCCTATACGTCTCGATCCCTTATGTATTTTCTCGTATTTACCAGGCTGCGCTTCTTATGGTATCCTTCTCTATACAATAAAGAGCCACTTTTGGTTATATAGCGATGGCATTCACAGGAGATTTAGAACATTTACACGTAGTTGATATAATTCAACTGCTCAATACCGCGCGAAAGTCCGGCACTCTTTCTGTTAAAGGGAAAAATGGCGAAAGCCGGATTATTTTCAGCAATGGGTATATTGTCGGCGCAAGTCATCTGGGCAGGGTTCATATCGGCACAGTTCTCGTCAAAATGAATGCCATAACCATTGAAGATCTCAAACAGGCGCTGCAACTGCAAAGAAGCGCAGGAGTCAACTGCAAACCCTTGATTGCCACGCTTATCGAACTAGGTAAACTGGGGCAAGACGAAGCGTCCAGGGGACTGAAGAAACTGATCGAGATGACCCTGGTTGAATTGGTGGGCTGGACGACGGGAACCTTTACCCTTGATACGGAAGCCACCGAGGTATCTCCCGGGTGCAGTTATCTCATCAGTGAGATGGAACAGGAAATCCGTTTCGATGCCCAAATGATATTGATGGATGCTCTTCGCATTTTTGATGAACGGGAACGCGACCGCCAGTCCGGGAAACCCGTCACGATAGATGAAGAATTGTTTGCAGACGTCATCTCGTCAGAGGAGCTTGTGGAGCCTATGGAAAACGGGGAAAAGAGTTCGGCACTTACTGCGGATGACCTGGGCCTAGGCGACCTCGACCTCCTCGAGAGGAAGATACCCGAGTTTCTGCCTATTGATGAAATTTTTTACCCAGCCGATTTTCATCGCCGAAAGATAAAGGAGATACTGTTCGATTGTTCGGCCGAAGAGCAGGAGGACTTTGTTTCTTTCTTGGAAAAATCTATGGCAAGGAGAGACGTTCATGGTGCTAGATCGCAAAGAGAGGAGGGCCGGGCAAAAGGTCTTATCCTCTTTAGCGAAGACGAACTCATCAAACATTCCGTTATGACCATTTGCAAGGATGAGGGTGTCCTTGTATTTACCACGGACGGAGAGGAGGAAGTTGACCGCATCATAAATCAGTGCCTCGAAATAAAGGTTATACCCATCCTTGTTTTTGACAGCCCTGAAAAAAAGGATGGGCTACTTTCCAGAGAAAAAATTGTCAGCATGCGGCTACAGGTTAAGGAACGATATCCACAGGTCTCCACGGTCCAATTAGCCTCTTTGCTGGATTATACCTCCATGTTACAGTCCTTTCATGACGGCGTCAGAGCAGTCTTTCCCAAGCCCTCAAGAGAGCCCCGGACAACAACTTTTATTGCAGATACGATGACATTCCTGGAAGCCTTCAAAGCGTACGTCACAGGTTTTTTCCGAGAGCAGCAAGAGCTATCCGCCACTGACAACCAGCTGAGCAAACTGAAAAGTCGCTTTCTGGACCTTCGTGACATTCATGAGCCGCCTGTTGTGTCCCTTGCCCTGCTTCGGTATGTCTCGGAAATATTTGAACGCTCTATTACGTTTATTGTTCGTCCGGCAGATCTTATCGGAGAAAGGGCGATCGGCGTGTATGCCGAGAGGCATGCCGGGCCGACTTCAGCAACGAAGCTGAAAATCCCTCTGACAGAATCTTCGGTCTTTCGTGATGTGATAGAAAAGGGACAGATTTTTTATGGGGAGAGCAACGATGAAGTCTTGAAGAAACATCTCCTTGATGCGATTGGTGCGCCCCTGAGGCCGACGATACTCCTCCTTCCGATGAAAAGCCGCGGGAAAACCGTGACCCTGACATATGCAGATTTCGGTGGAAAAGAGACGTCGCCCATACACAGTGATCTCTTGGAAATCCTAGCTACTGAGTCCAGTTTGGTCTTGGAAAATGCGCTTTATCGCAAACAGTTCAATAAGACGTCTTACAAGTGACAGGCCTTAAGCCAATATATTAACCATATAACAATTTCAGGAGGGAAGAACCATGGACATGGCCACCTTTGCACAAATTCTGGAAATTGCTTTTGAAAAGCGGGTTTCCGATATCCACTTTGAGGTGGACAATCCCCCCATTTTTCGGGCTCGCGGGCATTTCATTCGCTCAAAACTGAATACCTTGACAAATAAAGATACCGAATTTATTGCTTCTGCTGTTATGCAGCAGCACAAACGGAACCTGCCTGAACGTCTAACGGAATTTGACACTTCTTATACGCTGCTAAACGTGGGTCGTTTCCGGGTCAGTATGTTCCGGCAGCGGGGAAATATCGGCATTGTGATGCGTGTCATCCCACACCATATCGGCACTTTCGCGGAACTGCATCTTCCCCCTATATTGGGTAATATCGCGAAGGCCCCGAACGGCCTGATCCTTGTCTGCGGTCCCACCGGCAACGGCAAATCTACAACTCTTGCTTCAATGATCCGGTACATTAATGACAATTTCACCTACAGCGTTGTCACCATCGAGGATCCGATCGAGTTTATATTCTCTTCAAATAAGAGCTGCATTATCCAGAGAGAAATAGGTATCGATACGGACACTTTTGGCGCGGCCCTAACAGCGGCCATGCGTATGGACCCAGATGTTATCATGGTGGGAGAAATGCGTGATATGGAAACAATTGACGCCTGCATTAAAGCAGCCGAGACAGGGCATCTGGTCTTGTCGACTTTCCATACGCATAACGCGGCTTCCACCATCAACCGCATTGTGGGGTACTTCCCCCCTCAAATGCAAGAAAACGTCCGCCATAGATTGGCGGAGATCCTCGTGGCGAACATTTCTTTGCGGCTCGTAAGAGGAAAAAGCGGCGAATATGTTCTACCGGCCCTGGAGGTAATGTATGCGACATCCACCATCAAGGCGTGTATTCGGGATGGTCACCTCGATGACATTGAACATCATATCGAAAGGGGACGCGATGAATATCACATGCAGACTCTGGACCAGCACCTGATCCAACTTTGCAAGCAGGACTTGATATCTCTCGATGAAGCCAAGAGGATTTCGCGCTCAACCGACCTGGAACGAAAGCTATGTATCACTAGCTGACGTCCTGCCGGAAACCCGATGCGACTTTTTATAAAGTCGACCATAGAGATCATTATATAAATATAACTCGAAGCTAACCCGAGATCCACGATATAGACTTGTCTTCAATAAGATAAGATTGGACATATCTATATTAATGCGGAACTGTTCAAGCTGGCGGGTTGATCAGCGGAAACACCTTTTCCCTGATCCCGGCAATGACCTTGCCGACCTCGTCCCTCATAATCTCTTTTCTCGGCCCTTTTTCCTGATATTCCTCGTCCCGCAACTTCCGGCTTCTGAACCCCTCAAGCGGGTATTGTTCGAGGAATGCCTCTGGCAGCTCATCCGGAAGAGTGATATTATTCATGATCGCCCAGGCGAGGGTCCATGCCCTGGCCACGTTCCCGATGTCATATCCCCCGCCGCCCAGGGCCACCCATTTCGGGGCGATGGATTTGATCATCCCGACAACTCTGCAGAAGCCATTTGTCGTTATATTCAAGTGGGCAAGCGGATCGTTTCTGAACGTGTCGACCCCGAGCTGGCTCACGACGATGTCGGGTTTGAAGGCGGCGACGAGCTGGGGAACGGTTTCGGTGAACGCATAGGTGAA
>DMNE01000274.1 GCA_003453735.1 Nitrospiraceae bacterium
GGTATATGGATAGGTGAGCAGTACAGCATCTAACAATGGTTTTAGTGATGAGAACTCCGATAACAACTCCTCACAGAAGGTTGCACCTTTAGAAAACCTCTTTGCAGTGCGGAGTATAAATGAAAATTGTTATATACCCAAAGACGGGACCTACGATATATCCATCTCACTCACCTTTGTTTTACACGGGATTTGGTGCTATTTTTCTTTTCTTTCCAGGGAAATTTCTTGACTACACGTCCTCCCTCATACACCACTAAAGCGGTATGCGTATCCTCGGCAATCTTTTTCGCCCTGGCAGCCGCACGTCGCAGCGCAACCTCTACCTTTGCCAAATCTGCATCTCGAATCTGTATTTTGACTTTACTCATTTATTTTTCTCCTTCATCTAGAAGCTTTGGTTTTTCGCCTGAATTATCAAAAAGAATCCAGGCATCCACCAATTGTTTATAAAGATGCTGGAAATTATGCCAGCCTTTTACATAACGACGCCTAATTGTTTTCTCCGGGACGCTGTGGCCACCTTGCTTCACACGATATCTTACCCGTTCTATTGCAGTCGCAACATCCGAAAGATAAAGAAAAATCAATTTTATTTTATAGTCCATGCTCCGCCATTCGGGAATCATTTGGGCATATGTCTTACCGCTTAACGTAGTCTCAAAAGCAAAGCTTTCGCCGTTCAACGCATGTCTTTTGATCTCCTCGATCATGAGTCTGCCGGCATGGAAAGATGCTATCTCGGGCATGAATGGCGAAATGCCTGCCGCAATCAGATCTGCATTCACAAAAACTGGGCAGCTCGCCTCCTTTGGCAGGAACTCAAGAGCAAAAGTTGTTTTACCAGCGCCGTTAGGTCCAGCAATAATAACTATTTTCTTGTCTAACCCATAATTCAAAACTGTTCCTTCGCGTGCTATGTTTTCGTTTACGACACCGAACTTGAATTCTTCTGTATCGTTGTCCCTATCAGGAAATAGCGCTCCTCCTCAAGGTCCGTAAAGTCCTTGTCCCACGCTTCCATTTCTGTTATGAACCAGTTGCCTTTAAAGCTTTTTTCATCGCTCTGTGTCATAATTATAACATTTACAAAATAAGTGATCAGATGGATACTGCAGGAGGAGCCCGAAGTTCTCTTTATATTGATCCGTTGGCCAGCATAGATGACTCTCTGCTAAAACAGCTTAAAGGAAAAAATGATTTACACAGTGTCGATTAAGTGCATATGGGGAGCTTATTTTGAAGAACCATTTGAACGGACGATTGAAGTGCCCGACGACATCACTCTGGGTGAGTTGCACGATGTAATGCAAGATCTCACCGGTTTCGACCGTGATCATCTTTTCACATTCTTTGTGGCACGAGGGCCGAAAGGCAAGCGAGTTCAGGTGGTAGAGACAGAGGACTGGGAAGATCGGCAGGGCTGCTTGTACGAAATCCCCCTAAAGCAAGTGGTTCCCCTCCCTGCCAACATGAAACTGTTTTACTTGTTTGACTTCGGAGACGACTGGACTTTTCAAATCAGCACACGTCGTAAGTTGAAGCCTGAAGAATTAGGAGCCAAGTACCCAAGAATAGTCAAGGCAACAGGTCCCAAACCAGTTCAGTACCCATCATTTGAATAAAATTGTAGAAAGAAATATGTCGCGTACCCTTTCTCTGCTTATTCCATAAAGCGGAACTATATGCGCGTAGGTCTTACCATCCATGCGCAGCTTGTAAATCTCCGCCTTCCGCTGTTTCATTTTTCACAACATTTCTTATACTTTTTCCCGCTACCACAGGGGCAAGGATCATTACGTCCAATTTTCTCTGATCGTATTGGTTCAGATCGCTTTAATGCTTTTTCCAAGTCTGAAATGTCCTCAGGCTTATCAAATTCAAATCCAATGATATAGTGCCATCCATGTGCCGCACTTGTTTCTGCCACATATTTTGCTCTCTCTTCTGATTGTACGTGGACGATTATTGGTTTCTTCTCAGATCCAAGTTTTGCCATACCTATCCACTCTCGGTGGTCGGCCGACAGGCCTCAGCCCAGACGTTCAGATTCCCATCCTTGTAAGTAACGCGATAGTCTCCAATTGCCCGAAGATCCTCGCCAAACAACTCTCTCTTTCGACAGATGAGCGCCTCCAAGAGGAAGGCTGAGTCAGTTCCCCTTACATGTCGTCGTAACATCTCAGTGTAGTTCGTGGTGTTCAGGACAATATCGAACACGACAGCGTTCCACACAGTGACTACAATCATGAAGGCCGATTGCTGATGCGTCTCAGTGGTGCTCTTGTCGACTAGATGCAGGAATGGTTTGGCCATTTCTATGAGAACACCTGCTATCTCACTTTCACCACCCTTGTGGTGCCGTGCTACATCCCCTCATTTCCTGGTCCTGTTCTGTTATCACCCCAATACTGGTTGTCCCCTCGCAGGCTACTCTTTTCTCCGTGACCTACTCCTACCCATAAAGTGCGTATTTCAGCCGCTCTTTGGGATCATCGAAAATAATATTTCTTTTATCAAAAGCTTCCGGATCGAAATCCCCTCCTGCCCA
The DNA here is from genome assembly GCA_003453735.1 of Nitrospiraceae bacterium. Classification (GTDB taxonomy): domain Bacteria; phylum Nitrospirota; class Thermodesulfovibrionia; order Thermodesulfovibrionales; family UBA9159; genus UBA9159. The sequence goes on from DMNE01000274.1 coordinate 2,552, forward strand.
TTCCAGCGTCTCTCTGTGGCTTGGATGACGAGGATCCATTATTGCCTCCAAGAAATCCGCATATCCCCATATGCCACCGCAATCTTCCGGTGGACATTCCCTTGCCCCTCCAATACATACCGGATACTCAGAGCTTTCGTTTCGGGGAAGTATTTTTTCCAGTTTTACGCTGTGCTGCCAGTCGTCGCCATAATCGTAAACATAGAGCGCTTTGTCATTCTTGATCGTAAAGTACTTTGCAATCTTTCGTTTCCATCCCGGCTTGATTTCCACCTCAAAAAAATCGTCACCGGGAATGCCTATCTCTTCCCGCGCACCAGTCAAGGGATTCTTGATTTCGAAATGATGCAGATGGGAATCAGTCCATCCCATGGCATCCTGGATTGCTACGTGCAAGTCCCAAAAAGTGTATGTCTCCGGAACCTGTATGCGACGCCAAATAGATGGTTTAATCCCCTTCAAGCTTATCTTAAATTGGTATACCCTATGATATTTTCCTTCCCTCGATATTCTTGCCATCTCTGTCCTTCTGATAAGAATAGCATATCGAACAGAGTCGCGAAAAGCGCCGTGACATATCTAAGCAGTGGGGTGGAAGCAGCAATGAAGGATAAGCAAGGTATCGACCAGTAATTCTCAAAAGTTTCGGTAAGCCGAAACCGAGGGTTTTCAGGTGTTCATCGCAGAATGAGTTGCTCACAGTAACTGAGGGCAGCCTCGTTTTTCGTTACCAAGGACTTCTTCACCCCTTACTTTGAAAGGCTACGACATGCCATAGACGCAGACTTGCGTTGGAAGATTCTATCCGACCGATCTCTTCCGTGGCTTAGCAATGCCGAAAGAAACCTATCACCACGAAGGACGGTGCAGTAATTTCAAAGTTTGAACAATTGTAGCAGAGCCGTTTGTCATTCTTTTAGCCTTTCGGGGTATCGATATTTAATGGTATAATAACTCATGTCAAGGAGGCCATTGCTTGAAACCAACCCTTTCCTTAAAGACCCTGATATGCGTATGCGAATCGTCGAGACCGTTACCGTTTCTTCCTCGTCGATCGAGGGTGTCCATGTAGCTGCTGAGCAAGCCATAAAAATTGTCGCCAAGATGAAAACAGCCTTCAGCGCGGCGCATGTGTGTCTCGTCCGGGAAAGAACGGCCCTGAAAACATTCTTCATAGGCTCGTAGTCACGCTCCTTGCCTGCCTGAACAGCGGCAAAGTACTCTTTTCGTTTTCTTTCCCGAATCCCCATAAAATCAAGACCGGACAGCCCTGCCTGAAATGCCATCAAAAAGGCAAGCAATCTTCCAGCTCTACCATTGCCCTCACGAAAAGGATGGATCAAGCATCAGTTCGGTATGGACTACTGTTTCAGTGTGTATCTCGCCGACGCAGTTCTAAATAATCTCTGATATCTTCGATCCTGTGATGCCCTGTTCTTATGTCCCGTAACAGAGCCGCTTCCTCTTCAGTGAGAATAAGAATGTCCTCATGAGCATCCCCTTCTGACTCCGCTTACGAGGAAGAGTTTGCTGACGAACACCACTCATCATGAAAAACAAAGCATACAGGGACAACGGGCAAACGCAGAAAGGCTCACTCAAGACGGGCCAACATATGAAAAGTAAAAGTTGCAATTCAGAAGAATGCGGTATGAGTGGCAGCATACAGGACGTGCAAGGGAGTGAAGCGCGGGAAAGCTTGCTAACGGTTACTGATGTCAGTCAGATAGTAAAGGCAAGCAGAAAGACAATCTATTTGTGGTGTGATCGCAAAAGTATCCCCCACTATAGGCCAGGCGGGAGCATCCGATTTGACCCGAAAGAAATAGCAGCCTGCTGGCTGGAGTCTTCCAAATGGGGTGTGACCGGGAAGCTATAGGTTATAATAGTGCTACCGTTACCGGAAGCCCCAGGAAAGGAGGTTAGCTGATATGGGGCTACACCGAAGACACAAGAAATGGCATTGCAGCTATACAGTGATTTGGCCTGATGGGCGAAAAGAGAGGGTCAGGAAGTCTTTGCATAAGAGCAATAAGGCCAACGCCGAGAAAGCATTTCGGGACATCATGAACAGCATCGACGATGGGAGCTACTTTAATGCACCACCACCAAAGATGAGAGAGGTCCTCGACAGATATGTTGTGGATGTTTCCTCAAACCATGACGGCTGCGAGCGCGAACTGGAGATCGCTGCACACTTCTACAGAACCTATGGTGATACCCTGGTTTCCAAGGTGACGGCATCCAAATTGTCAACATACAAAGCCAGACGCCTCGATGGCACAATTCGCTTCGGTAAAAAGAAGCGCGCTGTGTCGGAATCGACCGTTAAAAGGGAACTGAGCTTCCTGCGTGGAGTCTTCTATACCGCAATTGAGATGTGGAATGACGACGACGATTGGGATAAGTATTTTAGAATTAACACCCAAAAGCCCGTCACTGCAGTTCTCAAAGGTATGAGCGACACAGAAAGGGAAAAAACCGTTTCTCCCGAAGAGGCGTTGGCGCTTAAGAAAACGCTTCCGGCCTGCTTAAGCCTTTTGTCATCATCGCATCGCAAACAGGGCATCGGCTTGGCATCATCGTGAATCTTCAGATGAATGAGGTTATTTTGTCACGGAACGTTATCGTCATCTCGGCAGAAAAGATGAAGAGCAAGAAGCCAAGCGTTAAGAAAATGACGAAGCTCGCCAGAGCCACAATAGAGGCTGCGATCTCGAAAAGAACGGGTTCAACGAACTTCATTTTCGTGGATGACAAAGGAGAGCCTTACTCCGAAAATCGTGTGTCCGTGGCATTCGGCAGAGCCTGCAAGGCAGCGAAGATAAAGGACCTGAGGTTTCATGACCTCAAACATGATTTTGCAACGCTTCTGGCTGAGAGCGACGTGGAGAGCTTCAAGAGGCAGCATCTTTTAGACCATTCCGACCCGAGGATGTCCGGGAAGTATACCCACTGGTCGCCTTCGATGTTGAATGCCATCGTCGCGATCGAGGGGAAAGGGATTGGCACAATTTTGTCACAAGAGGGGAATACTGAGGAGGGACAGCCTACGTAACCCCTTGATTTAATTGGCGTCCCTTTATTGATGATTTTCGAACTTGGTTGATACGAAAAGCTGCCTAATACCCAATTGTTTCGAGCAATTGTAAGAACAACACGACTTCTGTTACCTAAAAAAGTGAGCTTTATTTCAACAAGTAGTTACCGTCAACAGGGAAAATGGGGCTCTGAAAAGAAATAGTATTTCCGTTAGCATTGTTTGGAAATTAAATACACATTCCCCATCGTCGCTTCTCTCTCTTTTGGGTCATTTGACGAAACAGAATATCTTGTACGACCGATTATTACAGATATAGCCCCGAGGACCACCATCAAAGACAGGCATTCTATCCTGCAATCTCCTACCGATATGGAGAGCACTGCAACGAAATTCACCGCTAGATTTGCTCTCACGTTTAAGTACTTGGGGAAGCACTGGTTACGCTGCCTCCCCATCAACTCCTGCCATACGGGATTGTTCGATATCTTTTTCTTACGGCAAGGCCGCGTGACAAGAGAAACAGGATACCGTGTCAGTACTACTCCAGTTAGCTGTGTTGAGGGTGGCTTTCGCAGTATCGTTAGGCATTGCGCCCGTTTTGTAACTGTTCGCTAGCCTCGTCCAGTTGTTGCCCAGTTCAGGCACCGAGCTGATGCTGTCACGTATTTGTGCCTTGGACTTCACCAGGTTCACTTCGTCGAACTTGATGTCAACTGTGCCGTTGACATGGTATGACTTGTCCGCTATCGCTGCATTGCCCTTCAGCGGTGCGGTCGTCCCATTATGACAACTCACACAGGCCGTGTTCTGGTCATTGGCAGAACTGGTTACCGTGTTGTTATGGCAGATGTTACAGTTGATCGTCGTCGAACTCGTCGGATTGCCATGGCTGTTCGTTACCAAGGTGCCCGGCGTTGCCAGTCCGGTCGTCCCAGTGTAAATGTTGTTGTAATGGATCCCGACGACATGCTTTGCATGAGGAACGCTGCTGGGCGAGTTCAGATGACAATTGCCACAAGGGTCTCCCGCAAAGGACCCTCCGTACCAGTCTGGTGTCGTCGCAAAGATCCCCTTGCCGTCTGAATGGCAGTAAGCCGCTGAGCAGATTACCGATGTGCCCTTGCTCTGGCTGTATCCGCTCGTGTCATCAGATACGCTGTTCTTGGATTTCAGCGGGCCCCCATGGGTACCATTCAGTGTGACCTCAAGCATGCCGTTTCTATGATTCGCTATAGTGACCGGATGACAGTTGCCGCATCCAAAGTCATACGTTCCAGAAGTCGAATGGTTCGCCGTATCTCCGTAGGCCGTCGCTGCGGTCGCCACGTGCTTGCTATGCGCGCCAGAGGTCGGGAGCGCGTTGTGGCAAAAATTGCAGCCCGTCGATTTGGTTCCCCACTGTGCGGGCGTATACACTCCCAAACCGTTGCTGTGGCAATACTCCGTGGTACAGCTGGAATATGGACTCCCGATTGCCTTCGGGTCCTGATACCCAAGGTCCCCAGGGGTCGTGTGATATATATCGATGAGGCCGTTCAGATGGGTCACCGGCGCCGTCGTCCCCTCACAGAAATAGTATTATTCTCATGATCCCCCAGTGATCGGGGTAGGTTGCCCTATGCAAGAAAACACATATTTACCTTACGCTTTGAGAAGAAATTAAGTAACCGCTCGCATCCGAACTGCTCCGAACAGGGAACCTGCACCGCGACACCCTTAGCTTGTCCTCTGTTTATTTTATGGGTTTGTGGGTGAGACGGAATAACGTATGATAATTATAATATTGTTTCGCTGAGCAGTCTGGGGTTGACATCGCACACGAAGAAAGTTGCCTGGAGATCTATCGTCTTGCTCAGACACGGAAAGTAGGTTAGGGCTGCGAAAGCATGTTCCTTTTGTGATGATTGTGTATGCAAAGAGCTTTCTTGAGGAAGGACGGATCCGTATAGAAACAGGTATGCACCCATGGGCTGCCGCTTCCTTCGCATTATAATATAAGGAGTGTTTAACCGACTTTCATTGAGCTATGAAATACGCTCAAGATTTGTATCTCATCTCCTTTGGTACGGTATACCAATATATAAGGAGTCCCAACCAAAACCAACTCTCGCGTTCCTTTTTTCTTACCAGGCCGTCCGCTCTTAGGGAATTGTATCAACTGTCGGGCTGATTCGATAATATCGATAATGACCCTCGTTGCGGCAGCTGGATTGTCTCGCGCTATATAATTCTCTATGTCATCTAACTGCCGTTCCGCTTTGCTTGCCCACCGAATGCGCAAGTTTTGACCTCCACTTTCTTAAAAGAGCGTCATGGTCTACCAATCTGCCTTCATCAGCATCTCTGATCCCTTCTTCGATCTCGCGCAATTGCCACTCATACTGTGCAATTAAATCTTCTACCGCCTGATGTATCAGATATGACCTTGACCTGTCCATAAGCTTGGCAATCGTTTCAAGTTTTCGTTTGGTTTCATCATCTATCCGGATGGTTATTGTTGAAGAGCTCATAAAGCCACCTCCTTGTAATACAATATGACACATTATGACACAGAAATCAAGCGCGTGCGGGATAAGGAGACCGTAAAAAACGGAGACCAGGAAAAATGGGGGGCTGAAAGAGCGCACCTAAGGGGCTGCGCAAAAATAATTTCACATTCTTGACGGAGCCAGTGTGTAGTTCCAAGCGGGCAGAGTTTTCCTTACAGTTGCATAAAAGTCAGTAGAAAACTATGCATTTCCTCTCGCAAAATGGCCTCCTGATTGGTAAAAATTGGAAGTGCAAGTCACAAAACAACCAAAGCAGGAGGCCACTGACTGTGAAATCTAGATACGCCGGGATAAACCGGCATGGAGTCGAGGATGAGAAAGCCTTACATTGAAGGCATAGCCAGCCACAATGGCCCCGAGTCAGGCGCAGGTGATTGTAAGGTCACAGGCGAAGCTGTTTTCCTCTGAGTTCAATCGGGGCCTCATACAGCTTGCCTTTGATGGCTACAGTCCTGTCCTTTGCTACCGTCCTCTTGGTGGTTTTTCTGAAATGGTCTTCGAG
>DMNE01000081.1 GCA_003453735.1 Nitrospiraceae bacterium
TACCGAATAGAAAAAGAAGGCAAAAGGGCTGATCATGATCATAACTTCGAAAGCCATGATGAAGAATATGATGATGCCGCCCCGCGCCGCTATCCTTTCGATCTGTCCGTGAAAGCTTTTCACAGCAAATACTCCTATTCAAACTAAAATGCCCATTGGCTTACCATTGTTGCACCACCAACGTAATCTTAAATCTGAGTCGCGATGCATTTCCAGAGCGGTTGTCGTCTATCACAGGCGATCGAATTAAGAAACTCGGTTTCCGCTGTCAGAGAGCCCCATGTATCACCATCCCCTGCTGTAATTCTCGGAACATGGAATGCAGGCGATTTTGCCATCCCGAATCCGCGCGCGAGGTTCCATTACGGATTCGCCACAAAATTCGCAGGTTACCGACTTGAAAATGCGCGCTTTTGCAGGAGGTTTCGAAGAGACTTTTTCGATCTTAAACAGGGTGTTCTCGTCTTCAGCCAGGATCTCATCCACCCGCTGGTTCTGGAACTTCTGGAAGGTTTTCATCTCGTCTTCGGAGGCATTGCCGCTCATGACTTTTTGTAAGATTGCATCCTGTTCGGGAGTTCTGTGAAACCGACCGGGTTTCATGGCCACACGAATCCCGTATCCCCGTTTGCGGTCGAAAACAGTGTACACCTGTTTTCCGTGGTCCCAGTAAATGAGGTTTCCTTTTCCCAGAGTGCAGCTGAGCACCACCTGGATGGCATCAATGCCGCAGCCGTCCGTTTCGGCAATGGCCACGAGTTCCTCGTCCTCTGCACGTTCGATTCCGAGATGGGCTTGAGCGATTTTTGCAGCCCGGTATCCAATAGCCAAGCCAGGGCATATGTGGCCGTGAAACTCGATGATTTGCTGGAGGTCCCTTGGGAATTCAGCGGCTGTTTTGCTTTCTTTGTCAGATTTTTCCACGTTGTTCGATCCTCAAAAGTAAGACAAAATTAAAGAAGGAGTCCAGGCTCACGCATCCCTATTCAAGACCTTTGACTCCTCATCTTCGCCTGTACGCCAAGCGATTATCAGAAGATGGTGTAAAGAACCTTTTCACCATCTTTGAAGCCCTTGGCAAGCTCCATGTGCCGTAGGGTTGCGAAGTCGTTTTGAAATTGCGTTTCGCTTATGCCCAGTTGCTTACAAATCTCAGGGGCATCGAGGGGACCTTTGGATTTGATCAGATTCAAAATCCGCCCTTGGATCTCGGTCAGTTGAAGGGTTTTTCCTTTTGCGCTCCTGGCACTGTAAACAGCCCAAGGATCGCACGTGACCAGCTTTGTTCTTCGCTCCAGGTAACAATCTTCGCAAAGAGACTCCCCAGCGTACTCATAGATCTCCGAGGCATTGACTGAAGCGCCGCACTTGTTGCATTGGCCCATTGTTGAACTCACTATCCATAAGGAGATATGTTATCACAAACCTGCTTTCCCACAGCAGCTTCCAGGAACACAACCTCGTGATGAAGGTTTAGACCCGCAGCATCCTGCCTTTCGGATTCTCGAGATTTTGCCGCCTTGTTTAGCTCCTGAGAAGTTCGAAGGCTTCGATAGTAATTTCGTCAGTTCCGAGCTTCCGCATTTCTGGCAGGATACTCCCTCAGACTGCCGTATACCAGCTTTTCAAAAAGATTGTCGCAGGATGTACAAAGAATCTCAAATATGGGCATTCCAATATCTCCTGCGGTCCCATTCCTTTGAAGCAGAGGCCCGTCTGATCCCTCTAAAAATTAAACACCTTGGCCTCAGAGGCTAAATCGATCAGGTGTGGACCTCCATCAAGCACCATGTTCGGGAAGAACTTGGACTCGTCAACCTGACGAGCGTTGGCACAGGGAATTCAGACTCCGATGGGGACTTCATTCTCGACCAGATAAGGCAGATAATCATTGGGACAATCACCTGTCACGGTCTTTATGTCAAGATCCCGGGTCCTGTTCGCCCAGGTTACCCCGCCGTCGATAAAGAATACATTGACATTGTGCCCTTTTGTATGGGCGATTTTAGCAAACTGGAAACACCTGGCAGCCGCCTCATTTTCATCCTTGCTCAGAATAAAAAGAAAATTCGCCATTCTCATCCTCATTTCTTCGAATTAAATAGTCCGATGTCGAAAAAGATTTCCTTGAACTCTTGAGCTGATTGGCCTCTTTCATTTTATGACTCTGGAATTCTTCCAACCTTCCCTATGGAAAGGTCATGCAGGGGTATCAGGATATCTGCCATTTCCCTGATCTTCTTTGCACTTTCATAGGCGGCAATAGCATCGGTGTGCACCCCCGGGGCCACGACCGGCGAATTGCCTGGAAAGTTCAGAGCATTGCAGCAAAATCCAGTGATGATTGCCTTCCCACCGGAGGTGCGTACCGCGACTGACTGGCCTCCCGGCGTATGGCCGGGCGTAAAAATGAGGTCGATCCCGTCCCTCAGGCTTACATCGCCTTCCACGATCTCCAAGGTCAGACCATCCAGCAGGTCGGGATAATAGCGATGGTCTATAGGGTGAGGGTTCAGAAAAAAACCGTACTCGGCTTTTTGCACGACAATTTTTGCCTGCGGGCATTTTGGGTCGTTTTCACAGTGATCATTGTGCAAATGAGTGTGAATGATGAGATCTATGTCCTCAGGCCTCAGCCCATGATCTTCGAGCGCCTCTTCAAATTCCTGGATCTTCAAGCCGTATTCACGCCCTACATTCTCCGGCACAACAAATTGCTCAAGCCCCGAATCTACCAGGATGATTTCATCGAATCCCTTTATCAGGAAAGCATAAATGGGTATCCAGATGCGTTTTCCGTCTCCCCGAAGGTAGGTCATGACTCCCTGATCGGTCTCATTCGCTCCGATCACCAGAGGGTAAATAACGTAGTTTTGCATTCCAGTCCTTTCAATGTGCGCATCCACTGCCGGCGTACCCCGCGCACGTGAACCGAGGGTCGAACTCAGGCAGTACTTTTTCCCTGGCAAATTGGACATTTTGGCCCACGGTGCCCTCCACAGCACGGAATACCCTTATTCCCTGGGCCTGCAATTTCATCAGGGCTCCCATCCCGATTCCTCCGACCGCAATAGCATCAACTCTGCGCCCACCGAGGGCTTTCAGGGGCTGGCACATTCCATGAGCGTGGTGTTCATCGCCATTTTTTATCTCTTCGATCGTGTCCGAATCGGTGTCCACTATCACAAAACCCGGAGCCGACCCAAAATGATCGTTAACTGTGCTGTCAAGCTCTTGGAGTTTTTCGGTCGGAAAGCAGATTTTCATTTTCTCTCCTTTGAGTATAGAACCACAACGTCCGGAAAGACATCTCCCACATAATGTGGAAGTCCGCATGCCCCATAGGACACCAGACAATCCCGTTCGATCATGGTCACATCGGCATTCGGTACAAGGCGTTTAAGTCGTGAGGCCGCTTTTGGCCCGCAGGCCACGCCTCCTATTATCACGACTCGAATTCCGTCTTTCACGATTTTCCCCTTCTATCAAAAATAGATTGTGCAAACGATTTCGCCATGCAATCCGGCCACACAGGTCTACTTAAGAATCGATAATGTCTGACTTGCTCAGATATCAGCCTTACCGCAGCAACTCCCGGGTCCGACGCATCCGGCCTGGGAAGGTGAACTGCCACAGCATGCCGTATCGCCGGTCCCGGGCATTCTGCGCCTTGTACTTCCTGACAGTGAGGAGTGTGCGGAAAGCAACTTGCTCAGCTCTCTACTCCCACACGACGGACAGCTTGGTTGAGCGTCAGACGAGGTGACGAGCAGTTCGCTCGTCTTCCCGCACTTCGTGCATAAGAAATCAAAAAGCGGCATGATTTATCTCTCCCATTCTCCATCAGGATTTTTGGCTGTACTCGGTAAGTGCCTTTTGTAGTGTCTTTACAGCGAGTTGAATGCAATGGTGCTTTGTCTCAGGAATTTCTTCCAAAAGCCGAAAAACGTGGCCATCGTTAAGTGTCCTGGCCTCTTCAATCGTTTTCCCTCTTGCCAGGTCCGCAACCGCCATAGCGGCAGCGACTGCTCCCGGGCATCCCAAAACCTGGTATTTGATGTCCCGAATCGAGCCGTTCTCAAAACTCAAACAAATGCTCATGGTATCCCCGCAAGAACCTGTCATTTCGGTCACATGGTCCGGGTTCGAGATACCACCCATGCTGGGCTTATCGATAAAGTACCGGATGGCCCTTGCGGAGTACCCGGAATTCCTCAGCATCTTATTGATTTGAGCAATATCTGNNGGCGGAATACCCGGAATTTGCGAGCATTTTATTTACTTGTTCAGTACCCGGTTGCTCTTCCAGTTGTTTCCTGCCCATATGAATCCACCTCTTATCCAATTCCGCTATTTTGATCCCGAAGTCCGCCAACCGGCCAGACCGGGAAAGGATTTCAAAAATTGAACACCTTAGCCTCACAGGGGCTCTTTGTATTCGCAATCTTGGCAAGCTGAAAACATCTGGTTGCTGCCTCGTTGTAATCCTTCCTTAAGACAAATAAAAAATTCGCCATCTCATCCTCAATTCAATTAAATCAAATAAGGGTTCGACTGCTTATAAAACGCTTCGCAGTTTCTTCAACAGCCCGTCAGCCTCGCTCCAGCCGAGATCGGGAGGGAGACGGCAGAGGACGCCAAGTCCTTCACTCTTGACATGAAAGTCCTCATTGGGCAGAGGACTGACTACTACCGTATTCACCATTGCGTTGGCGTTGATGATTTTTCTCACCAGGTCGAGAGGCTTGGTATCCGGCAACTCTGAATCGACTATTACCAAATGAGGGCATTTTGTGCGCACAAAAGTGAGCGCCTCAGATCCTGAAGTAACCTGGTCGAGACGAATCTCGGAGTCTAACGCCAGGCAATCCGTAAATGTTTGAATGGCTTCCTGTCGAATAGTTGCCAAAAGAATGTGAATCATATTTTCTCCGCCATGCAATGCTGCTTTGGATTCGAGAGTCAAACTCCCACAGCTCTAAACTTCGGCCCGGCAGTAAAACCCTTCATGTCTCCACTAGAGTCCGTCGGTTCGCTTATCCGATCCGCCACCGCACGTAAGATCAGTAGTAAATTCTTGCAGGGAGCCTTTGAGGAAATCATCGACCGCCTCTCCCACTGTCTGAGCGCTACCTCCAAAGAGGACATGGATGCCTATCTGATTGAAACCCATGAGGGGCCTCATGCCCATTCCGCCGGCAATAAGGACCTTTACGCCGTTTTGAGCGAGATGGTTGACAGGAGCCATGCACCCGCCTTGCTGGTGGGGCACATTCGGTAAGACCCTCACATCTTTCACTTCACCATCATTGACTTCCACAATCGTATAGAGATCACAATGTCCAAAGTGAGCGCCAAGAAGCGAGTCAAGTCCTCCGGGATGAGTTGATGGTACGGCTACAGTGATGCTTTTCATTTCTTCTCCTTACAAATAGGTGACATTAAGTAAAATTGGCAACCTCCAGCCAATCTGTAAAATGGAATCCAATGGCCTGCCTGACGTCTTTAGCGTCGAACGCCAGCAAGCTCCTCAATTTTCAACCACGTGCGCCGAACTTCCAGGCTAAAGTCTGTTTCAGGCAATTCCGTGACGACTAATCCTTTAACCATTGCCCTGGTCACAACCGGGTCGTGCGGAAGCTTTGAAATTAAGGGATAGCTTCGCTCCCGGCAAAAATCCTCTATCCTGTCCACCTCCTCAGGATTTAGGTCAAATTTGTTGATGATAACCGCAAGAACTATCTTGAAGTGGCCGCACAGTTCAGCCACCCTCTCAAGGTCGTGTCTCCCCGAGGGCGTCGGCTCAGTTACGGCAACCGCCAAAGTGGCCCCTGAAATTGAGCTTATGACCGGACACCCTATTCCCGGTGTTCCATCGCAAAGGATCAGGTCGTTTCCTTGAGATTTGGCCAGCTCCCTGGCTTTCTGCTTCAAGACCATCACGAGCCGTCCTGAGTTGGCTTCACCGGGAAAAAGCTGAGCATGAACCAAGGTTCCAAATCGAGTGGATGATATATGCCAATGGCCGCAGTGTTTCTGGGGAAACAGGATTGCGCCGGCGGGGCAGAATGTGACACAGACCTTACAACCCTCACAACGCATCGGGTCAACAAAAAAGCCATTCCCGTTTTTGCGGACGGCATCGTAGCGGCACATCGTCTCACAAAGTCCACACCCGGTACATAGTCCCGTGGCGATTTTGGCCTCGTACCCCGAATGAAACTCTTCGTTTTCAAGATCTTTTGGGCGCAACAACAGGTGGAGGTCCGGAGCGTCCACATCCAGGTCGCATATAACTTTGTTTGAGGCCAGATGAGCAAATGCCCCCGTGAGTGAAGTCTTGCCTGTCCCTCCCTTGCCGCTGATGATAACTATTTCACGCATTGGCCGCCTCGTAGAGATCGTTCCTTTGAGCCAACTCGAAAATCTTGTCACTCATTGAAAGGAATATCTCCCTTAATTCTTGCGATACATCCGCAATGATTCCGCCCCGGGCATAGGCCTCTGCAACTGCGCGGTTAAAAGGTATTTCGGCCAGTACAGGGATTCCTTCCTTGCTACAGAACCTGTACACCTCGTCGTTACCTATCCCGGCACGGTTTATCACTGCGCCCATCGGTTTTCCGAGAGGAGAAAAGGCATCCATGGCGAGCCTGAAATCGTGAAAACCGAATGGCGTAGGCTCAGTCACCAGGACAATAACATCGCTGTCGATCACTGCGTTAACGGCCGGACAACTGACTCCCGGAGGAGCATCTATGATTGCATCGCAGTTGCGATCGGTAATGAAATCTTTGAGCTTGGATTTAACCTGTCGCATGAATGGCGGACTCATTGCTTCTCCTACGCGCAACCGGCCCATGAGAAATTTCGTTCCTTCCGCATGACCCCAGCTTATCTCTCCCAGTTCACGTTTGGCCGGCGAAAGGGCCTTCTCCGGGCACAAAGCGATACAGCCGCCGCATCCGTGGCACATTTCAGGAAATGTGAGGATCAATGTGCCCATTACGCTGATTGCCTTAAATTGGCAGAAATCGGAGCAGGCACCGCATAAGGTGCATTTTGATGTGTCCACTACCGGGACCTCCAGCCAGGCGGTCGTGGTTTCCTCGATCCCAGGCCGGAGAAATAGATGCAGGTTTGGTTCTTCCACATCCAGGTCGACTGAGATTAATGGCCTTTTCCAGACCCGTGCAAGCGAGGCAGCTACCGTAGTTTTACCTGTCCCGCCCTTGCCGCTGGCGATCGCAACGATCATCTGCCGGCCCCCCTGTTCGGACCATCCGCGAACCTTACACTCCCTTTTTTGAATCGCTCGACCGCCTGGCGCACCGTGATACCATCCTCCAGATCCTGCACGACTCTTATTTTCGCTGCGGAAAGCGCCTGAAAAGCCTTTGGTCCCACGAAACCTGAGAGGACACAATTTACTCCGGCCCCTGCCATCAGTTCGGCAGCCCTTATGCCTGCGCCCTGCGCCATTACCTGTGTCTGTCCGTTATCAATGTAGCTGGTCTCCTGTGTTTCGAGATCAACTACAACAAAGCCAGCCGCCCTGCCAAACCTTGTATCAACCAGGTCATCCATACCTGGACCTTCACTGGTTACTGCAATCTTTCTCATGCTGTATCCCTTATCAGCCTGGTTTATTTGATAACTGGCGAGGTGCCTGGACAGACTCTCAGTTCCAGTTCTCTCACCTGTGCTTGCTATTCCATGCCTTCCTTTACCGAGGTACCTCCCGCGACCTTTGTGCGGGCGTTGCCCACTACATCCTGGAAGCCAATACCGGGGCTGGTCCAATCTGCCCTGTCGGTAAGCCTGCAACACTTCTTCTATCTCGCCGGCAATTCCATGGATAATTTTCAAGCCGATACTCTCACCGTAGTTCAACATCTCTGGACTAAGAGCCCCGCAGATAAGGGTTTTCGTACCCTGCTCCCGCAGCGTTCGCATAAGTCCAAACGTGTTTACCTGCATGACATCGATTTCTCGAGCTGCCGCTGCAGCAACTCCTACTTCCGGCATTATGATGATCTTGGAGCACCAATCGAGTACAGGCGCTACGCGGGAGCGAAAAACCGGGATAGCCAACATAGCCTCTCCTCATCCGCTTGTCTCATCAGGCAACCCAAACCCTTAACGATTCAAAAGAGTCATCAAAAACCGGGCCATCACTCACCATAGAAGGGATCATCGCCTCTCCAAGGCTTTTACGAAAAATGACAGGGTATCGGAAGGTGCGTATTGTCCCCTCTCGCTATAAACTGAGATTCAAATTGTTCCCGCCTTCTCAGAGACTATCCCGTGTTGTCCCTTCACACGTAAGATTCGGGACCACGGCACGAAGATTGTAACCTTCAGCCTGCACGAGAAATTGAGAGAGATTGACTTCAATTTATTTACCGGAAGGAATGCCATGCCCCGGCGAGATGGGACAGGCCTGACAGGAAAAGGGCCGATGGCGGAAACATGTTCAGGGAGTTGTACGCTGTACATCCTAGATAACCGGATGGAGCAATCCGGGGTTTTGCTGGTGAGGCCGGATGACCGGTCGCGAATGGCGGAAAGCCGGAAAGAGGAAAGGAGGAATCCGACATGCCGGGTTTTGACAGAACAGTACCAGGTGGAGCAGGCTCCATGATAGGCGGAATGAGAGGGTCTTGCAGGGGTTTTGGCGGTCCCGGGATTCTTAATCGCTCTGGAAATTTTGGTCTCATGGGAAGAGGCGGTGGAGGCCGTGGTTGGCGAAACAGATTTTTTGGCACTGGCCTTACCGGGTGGCAACGTGGGGCCGGATTAAGCTTTGGGCGAAGACCTCGCGAGTTTGTTGATCCCGGTTCACCTTTTGCTTTTGAGCCGGAACTTCACCTGGAAGCTCTGAAGAACCAAGCCGGGTATTTTGAAAAAGTCCTGGAGAGAGTCAAACGAGTCATACAGAAATTGGAATCCGGAACAGAAGAGAATCCGCAAGGATAAATTGAGGCCAGATCGCATGGGGGTTCCCCTCCCGTCATTTCCGCATCCGCACATCTGGACAAGAAATCCCTAAAGGGGCAGGGACCTTCGGCGATCAAGAAGGGATGGATCTTCAATTTCACGCTTCGGGGGATCGTTCCTCTGGGGCGATATTCAGTCTTTTCATCTTCCGCCGCAAAGTGTTCTTGTCTATCCCAAGTTCCCGTGCGGTAGCCATTCGTCGCCAGCTGTTTCGCTCAAGAGCCTGCACTATTGTATGGCGCTCGGCATCAAGAAGGGTAGAGCCGGAAAGATCGACAACCCGACATGCATTCGTGTGAAGATATTCGGGCAGGCATTTAGGTTGTATCAACCCGTCGCGGCACAGGATAAATGCATATTCTATGACGTTTTCCAGTTCCCTGATGTTTCCAGGCCAATCATGGTGCATGAAGACTGCAAGGGCGTCATGACTTAATCCGGCAACGTTTTTGTTGCGCAGCTTATTCAGACGTTCGATGAAGTGTTCGGAGAGGAGAGGGATGTCTTCTTTGCGTTGTGCCAGTGGCGGGAGTACAAGCTTTACGACATTGATTCGGTAATAGAGGTCTTTTCTAAAATGACCCTCCTCAACCAGTCGAGACAAGTCCTGATTCGATGCAGTGACAATCCTCACATTTGCCCTGACGGTTTTTGAAGATCCCAGAGGCTCATACGATCTTTCTTCCAGGACTCTCAAAAGGCGCACCTGAAGTGCCGGGGAAATGTCTCCAATTTCATCAAGAAACAAGGTCCCCCCCTCGGCCATACCAAAACGTCCTATCCGGTTCCGCTTTGCGTCTGTAAATGCTCCAGCAACATGGCCGAAGAGCTCGGATTCAAGGAGTGTGTCGGGAAGCGCCCCGCAGTTGACTGCAACAAAAGGACCTTTTGACCTTGGGCTAAGGCTGTGAACAGCACGGCTAAGAAGCTCCTTACCAGTGCCGCTCTGTCCTTGTATCAATACTGTACTCTCGCTCTGAGCAACCTCCGGGAGAATCGAAAAAAGTCGCCTCATTGCCCGGGATTTCGAAATTATGTCCTGAAAACGATACTGACGATCGATTTCCTTTCGCAGCGTCTCCACGAGACTCAGGTCACGGAATGTCTCTACACCGCCGATCATTCGACCCGATGCGTCCTTCAGCAAAGCGGTGCTTACGCTGATCGGGATTTCTTTTCCGTCTGCCCGAAGAATCACAACGGGTTTATTGACCACAGGGTTTTTTGTTTCCATTGTGGATCTTAGAGCGCAGGTGGACTCACAGATGTTTGCTCGGAAGACTTCGCAGCAGTGGCGGCCAATCGCATCAGATGCAGCAATGCCAGTGATATTTTGAGCTGCACGATTGAAAAACGTGATTCGCCATTCGGGGTCTACAGTGAATACCCCGTCTGCAATGCTGTTCAAAATAATTTCAGTATGCGGCGATAAAACAGCGTCTCGCCCTTCTTCGTCTTTAGCCATGTCAATTTCCCTGAAACTATTAAATCGGCCCCTATCAGAATGATGCAAGACAACTATTTTTTTATTATAACCAGTGGCGCGAATAATTCGGAACAAAATGTTCCTTTGGCGAACAATTCAGGTATATTTCGTTCCCATTTAGCCCTTCGAGATGGTAAGCAGTACTTGACCGAGGAAACACACGGATCTTTTCGAGATAGTTTGGAGGCTTGGGTGTCCCGCTTCTTGACTGGCGCCCGATATGCCGGTTATGCTTCCTTGAAATGAATTTACAATCAAAAAAGTCATTTGCAATTGTGGATTACGGAAGATGCAATCCAAAGAGATGCGATCCCGAAAAAGGAGTTTGCGCATCTGCATCTGCTTGCACCCATAAAATACTCAAACAGATCGATGGCTTTTTTGAACCGCCAGTTATTTTTCACGATATGTGCATGGGATGCTGGGACTGTATCGAAGCCTGTCCGTTGGATGCCATCCAGGTAATGCATGTCACATAGAAGACGTTATCTAACTCCGTGCGCGCCTTCGGAGTTGATTGTCAAACCTTTGTCCGATGCAAGCTGACCACTGTACACCACCCTCTGCCTACCTACAATATTGATAGAAGAGCTCGTGGACCGCTCATAGTCCGCAAATCACACGATATTTGAATCAAGAAAAATTGATGAAAACGCCTGCCAGGGCATTTTGGACAACTGACCCGCCAAGAATCGGTAAAACTAACTCTCCTCTACAGCGTCCTGCAGCGAGCAATCCAGAACTTTTCCACTTTCGGAGCGTATTGAACAATATCACCTTGTCACCAGAAGGATCCCCGGATCAAGCGAGATCTGAAGGAAGTCAAATGCTGCTTCCAGAAGGACCTATGATTTTTCTCCTTGTTCAAATCCGTTCAACCTTGTCCAGCTCCTTTAGGTTGAGGACCTGGGTATAAATCGGGACATTGCTGCCTTTTATGTAAGCCCTCCAAGTGATTTCCCACGGTTCGGCGCCGTCGTATACAACCGCCGCGCTTTCGACACGTATGCTTTTATCGCCGGGATAATCTTCGGCATCAGCCTTCAAAATCTCTTCGGGAAGTTCCTCAAGAATCACCGGGTGTCCCATATCGAGCTGTTTTTCACACCATTCGTAATGACAAAGGTCTACATCGTACCAACGGGGAGCGCGGTCCCAAAACTTCACTGCCGCGAGCGGGTTCCAATTGAATTCGCCATCGGGTGATTTTTCTTCCCAAAGCTTACCCCATTCCAAAATTTTGTCGATTCGGCCAACGAGGTCTTTGACGTGATCCAAATCGATTACGACAGTGGGGTAGATACGGGATTCGTCCGCGTCTTCATATCCTCTAAGCAGAACGTATGGCATGGCTGTGTCCTCTCACATTTCTTCGGTGTCAATAACAATTTGGAGATACATTTCAATATCGCAATTTTCTTCTGCCTGTCTGAGGATATCCCAGATCTCTTCCGGTTCAGGAGCTTCTTCCTCGGCAAGTGCCTGCTCGTCTGTAAGCCCTTTTTTTCGGTAAGATATTAAGGCGCCGTTGTGCATACCGGGGCGGTCGTATCCGAATGCTTCGACAGGGCAGTCNNAGATCACCGTCATTCCAACCGTATTTGCTGCGCATTTCTCCATAAATTTCATTAAGATTCACAATAGAGTTTCCTTTTTATCAGTGAATTGCCCGAGAACGAAAGCAACCGTCTATAGCTTATTCAGACGAAACGCAATCTCGCCCGGCGATTCACCATTCCGCTCCGGCACGATGCGAAATACCTGCTCATGAATTCATTGGGAAATAAACCCCGTCTCGTTGTTTTGTTCCGGTATTTGACAGATGTCCAGAACGGTGTGAACGCTCTTAGTCGCCCCGTACCGAATTCAAATTCCGTCTCCGCTGACCTGCCGATGCTCTCCTCTGGTTCCCTCGGTTGCTGCGCATTCGCACATTCGGGAAACAGGAGAAGTGCACAAGAACGCCATCCCAGATCAGTCCCGATCCTATCAAGTCTTTAGTCCCGACTCTAATATCCTCTCCAGCCGCTGGGGAATCGTGCAGCGTGAATGGAGAATTTAGGACTATGTCCCACCAATAAGTAACTGCATCGGTCGATACTCCGTCCAGGTCCGGCGCATCGAGTACCTCAAAGGCNNATCTCCAGACCGAGAATCTCCCAAGCATTGATGAAGATCGCTCCTATCTGATTTTCTACTGGGCTAATGGCCTCAACGAATTCTTCCAGCTTGCCCGCAACTCTCTCGCGGCCTTCGAGAAAGTCGGAAGTCGAAGATTGAACTCCCAATTCGCCCAACGTTTCGCTGACCTCATCCCATACAGCGCCCTGATCACTTCGGAAACTGCCTCTCTCACGTACATTGTGCGTAACTGTTGCCATTTGCGCGGCTCGAGACCGCGCCCGGAACACCGATCCTGCTGACTGGAAATCGGCCCTGTTATGTCGCCAGCGTCCTGCTTGAACACACGAGACTGGGATTTTCACTGAGGTGTATGGGAGAATANNCAGGAGAAAAGGGACTTCTCCAGCCGGGCTTGTTTCAGTAATCCTGGCCAAACCTCTTTCCAAGGCGAATTCAAGTGGCTCCAGTACAGGGATTTCTGGAATTTCTTCGGCAAGAATCGGGATAACGCCGAGTCCATTAACTCGCTGCAAGTCACCAAGGTAAGTTGATGTCTTCATAATGTCTTGAACAGTACTCATTCGCCCTCCTTTACAGGCTGTGATTTTCCAACATCGAATGCATTTCATCCAAAATCAACGCCATGGCCAAGGTATCCTGGTGGCAATAGTCGAGGAGTTCTTTATATATTCTCTCCTTCTCTTTCAAATCCGGTTCTTGAATCATTCGGACCCAGGCGGCCGAAGCCATGTCGCCGCTGTTGATCGGCAGGTTTTCGTAGGAATATCCGACCACCAAGGCGGGAAGGACATCCTTGATGGAATACGAACCATTCAACTTCCAGTGGTAAACGGACTTGTCGCGGAACGGGACCATCAGATCCCGGATATGTTCAACAA
>DMNE01000035.1:0-5576 GCA_003453735.1 Nitrospiraceae bacterium
TGAGCACGATCCAGACAATGCTTGCCATTGTAGATGCTGAGCGCGAATATGCGATGAAGAACCCTGAGAACGCTTCTCTCCTCGAATATGCCCATAAGTTCACGAGTGACCCAGGAAAGAGAAATGGGCTGTACTGGGAGACAAAGGAAGGGGAGGAACCGAGTCCTCTTGGCGAGCTGGTGGCAAAGGCCAGGGCCGAGGGATACGCTCAACAGAAGTCGAAAGACAAGCCCGTACCCTATCAAGGCTACTATTACCGCATTCTGACGGCCCAAGGCAAGAACGCNNGGTGTTATGACCTTCATGGTAAATCATGACGGCGTCGTGTATCAAAAAGACCTTCGAAAGAATACGCAGAAAATTGCGGCGACCATGAAAAAGTTTGATCCTGACCACACCTGGAGCAAGGTCAAGGAAACTTCTATGCCATAAGGGCAACATTGCTAAAAGACGGGGTCAGGTTGGCAAAAGTAAGTGGCGAAGGCCGAAATTCCGTCAACATCGGCGTAACAAAAGATGCATAGCGGGAAACGGCATAGGCGCGGTAGTTACGGCCTTGGCCTTCCGGCTGCGGATCCTGAGCTGATACACTTCATTGTGTTTTGTGATGGATTGTGCTATAAATGGAAATAATGATGATCCAAAAACAGAAATCTTCTCCGCCGGGGAAGGACAACACGAATGGGCTGTGATCGGTACACAATGCCTGCGAAGGTAGTCATGGAGCTACTGGGACGATCCGAAGACCTACTGTTCCGATGTCAAAGCTGGCGAGGGACGTCTGCTCCAGTGCATTGACAAGAACAAAGAGAAGGTCAGCGCCCGTTGCAAACAGGCGATGGAGGACGTGAGCCTGAAATAGATGGCACCTCATATGAATGGCGGTCAATGCCAGGAAGAAAGAAAATTTAAACGCAGTCAGTAACAAGCAAAAGGAGACAGACATGAACATCCGTTTATTTTTTGCGGCACTGCCACTGCTCTGTCTATTCGCAAGCTTTGCAGGTGCCCAGGGCAATCCCATCATCTATCCAGCCAAGGGCCAGAGCGACAAACAGATGGAGAAGGACAAGTATGATTGTTACACCTGGGCGAAGAAGCAAACCGGCTTCGATCCTATGCAAGCGCAGCAGGCGCCACCGCCTTCAAGCAAGGGGCCCACAGGCGAGGTGGTCAAAGGTGCGGCTGTGGGGGCCGTCGGCGGGGTTGCTATCGGCGCAATCGCTGGCAATGCCGGCAAAGGAGCCGCGATAGGAGCTGCCAGCGGTGCCCTGATTGGCGGAGTAAGAAAACATAAAAAACAGCAACAACAGGAAGAGTCCCAGCAGCAGCAGGCTGCTGCTGTAGCCGCAGGAAGGAGTGAATACAACAGGGCTTTTGGGGCGTGCCTTGAAGGGCGCGGCTATACGGTGAAGTAACATGAGAACCATGAAAGAAAGGCGGATGAATATGCGGGATGTCCGAAGGTCGCTTGGATTCTGGGGTATCACACTTATGTTCGTTCTCTGCATCGCACCGCATCAGACCTTGGCTGCCGATGAGGGATCAAGCCAAATGCTGTGTGCCTTTACAAGGGCTTTGGACTGTGATAGCGATTCCGGCTGTTCGGCAACGACAGTAGAGAGCCTTGATCTGCCCGAATTTATGAAGATTGACCTCAAAAAAAATATCGCCACTGGGGTAGCTCCCACCGCAATGACCGTAAATCAAAAGGTGACTCAAATCAAGACCATCCAACGTTTGGACGGGCTGATAATTCTGCAGGGCATTGAACTCCGGGGGTGGAGTGCAGTAATTAATGAACAGACTGGAAAGATGTCGCTGACGATCTCTGATGACGACGAGGCATTCGTGCTTTTCGGCGCTTGCGTGACATTGTAATGGGGATGATTTTCAAAGGGAGGGCAATCATGAAATTGAACAAGAAAGACAATTTTTCCACAGAAAAAGTTGAAATGAAGAAAAAGCTATCTTTGTTGGTCAATTTAGCGACCACCATATCCTTGCTGTCCTGTATCGCAGCCATTCCCGTTGCCGTAAAGTATTTCGAGGAGCAAAACCAGACTAAGGCAAAGGCGGAGATGCCTGTGGCCGCTGAAAAGGTCTACCGGACAGCTCTCAGTATGGCTGAAGAAAAAAATCTGCAGATACTGAAAAAGGAAGACGAAAAATTCTACCTCGAAGTGACCGACGGGGTACAGACTGCCTCCTTGAAGGCAGAGTCGGCGGGCAATGACAAGACTGAAGTAACTGTTACCGCGACACTGCCTTCGAAAGAAGAGTAAAGAGAAAAGGAAAGAACAGGAGAAGGAACTGACACTACGCATTATTAACCGGGTCTGTGATCGGCTGGCGGTGAAGTGCACGATTACGAAGGAATGAGTAGGCGTTGTGATTCGATAAAGGAAATGGTAATATAGGCTGGATGAAATACTGGAGAAAGGAGGGTAGACATAACTGAAATGTAATCCTGCATCTTCTCAAAGCAGGCGTACTTGCCGTGATGTGTGAAAACGGATTCAAGAAAAGAAAGGAGAAAGAGAAATGAAAAAAATAATTCTAGGACTTTTTGCTGTTGTATTTGCATTGTCCATGTTCACTGCTGCGGCTCAGGCGGCCAGTGGCCTGGGCGGCGGTGGTATCGCGATTGATAACGTACCGAACATTGTAGGAGTGGCTGTCGGCATGCTTCCGGACTATGTGGGATCACACAATTATACATTTGGCGCAGCGCCTTTCGTGAAGTACTCGTTCGAAGGCAATATGTATGTCAGGCTACTCGCCACAGATCTTCAAGTGAACTTAATCGACCATCCCGTTTTGCGTTTTGGCCCGGCGTTCAACTATCGCTTGGAACGTTCCGATGTCGAAAACTCACAGGTGAGCGCCATGAAAAAAATTGACGGTGCGTTTGAGGCGGGGGCGTTTGTCGGCGCCGAGATGCCAAGCGCAAGTAATCCGCGGCAGCGCTTTATTGTCAACTTTGAGTGGCTCGACGACGTCTCAAACAAGTATGCAGGCTATAACTTTACCCTGTCAGCGAGCTACTGGTATCCCGTAAGCATGCCATTGGATCTCTTTGTGGGTGGCGGCTTTATGTATGCAGACAAGAATTTTATGCAGACTTACTTCGGTGTCACCCCGTCTGATTCGTTCCTCTCACGACTGCCCGTTTACACCGCCAGTGCTGGGATAGAAAATTTTTCGCTCCTAGGGGGTGGAGTCTATCATCTGAGTAAGGAATGGCATGTGCTGGCAGGACTCCGTTTTCAGCGCCTGCTCGATGACGCCAACAACAGCCCCGTGGTGGCCAATGTCGGATCAGCCAGTCAGTTTGTTTTAGGTGTTGGTGCAGCTTACTCCTGGTAAGAAGCACACCATGACGAAAACGGGTGGGATGATCTTCATCCCACCTTGGAAGAAGAATCGAAATGAGTGGCGGCTTGGTTCGTGTTAGCACTCCTGGTGCTGCGCTTTGGGCGTGGCGCAGCATTCACCCTCGGGCGTGCAGGCATAGTATTCTGGGTTTTCGAAGGAAAAACTGGACGCCTTGCTTGTTAATTCTCTGCTGCTCGAGATACTGATGGCCTCGTCGAGCATAACAACGGCATGGATTCAGTGCAGCGCCTGAGGCCCAGGGAGTATGAAGAGGAGTACGCGATAAACCACCAGGGTGAAGAGCCCCCTCTATATCATTGTTGTTTCTTAGGATTTTGAAGGCCCAAGGCAATCACGACGCCGGAAGGGCGCATAGCTGCTTACATGGTCGCAGGATTCACCTGAGTGTCTTACCCTGCCGAGTACAGCAACTCGTCGAGAACGAGAACGGCGTCGTATATGAATAGGGACCTCGGTGAGAACACGAAAGATCTCTAACTCTTTGAAGCAGTACGATCCCGATAAAAATCGGGCGACGGGTCAATACGGTAAGTGACGAAGTATCGAGAGGAGGTCGCATGCCGGCAACAGAATCGCTGAACACTAGGAGTGGTCTCAGTTTTGATCGACCGGTGGAGGATACGCTTCTCATCCGCATCACCGGTGATTGGAAGCTCACGAATACGCTCCCTGGTGCCGATGAGGTGATGAAGCAGCTTGAGGCAGGTCCGAAGATCCGGCGGATAATCTTCGATTCGGAGGGACTGCAGGGCTGGGAGAGCGGCCTTTTGACTTTCCTGATCAAGGTTTTTGAACAGTGCTCCAAGGGCGGTGTTCAGATCGAGAAAGAAGGTCTGCCTATGGGAGTTCAGCGGCTCCTTACCCTGGCATCCGCCGTTCCCGAAAGAAAAGGTGCGCGCAGGGAAGCGGCGAAAATATCCTTTCTCGACAGGGTCGGGGACTCTGCGATCGCTTTCTGGCGGTCAATCCTTGAAATGCTTGCGTTCATCGGCGAAGCCTCTGTCGCCTTCGTGAGACTTTTTGTGGGGAAGGCCCAGTTCCGCCGTTCCGATTTTTTTCTCATTCTCCAGGAATGCGGCGCACAGGCACTGCCTATCGTGTCCCTTATCAGCATTCTTGTTGGTCTCATACTCGCCTTTATCGGCGCTATACAGCTGAAGATTTTCGGTGCGCAGATCTATGTAGCGAGCCTCGTCGGCATCGGGATGGTGCGGGCATTGGCCGCAGTTATGACAGGGATCATCATGGCTGGACGGACTGGAGCAGCATTTGCTGCGCAACTCGGTACGATGCAGGTCAACGAAGAGATCGATGCCCTGAAGACCCTCGGAGTCTCACCCATGGAATTCCTTGTGCTGCCGAGGATGCTTGCCCTTTTTCTGATGATGCCCCTGTTGAGCCTTTATGCAGACCTGATGGGCGTATTGGGAGGCTTGATCATCGGGGTCGGCATGCTTGACCTGAATGTTATGGAATACTACCTTAAGACACGCGAATCAGTCAGCATGAACGACGTGTTCGTGGGGCTCTTCAGCGCCTCGGTCTTTGGTGTACTGGTTGCGCTTGCGGGTTGCATGCGGGGGATGCAGTGCGGACGGAGCGCTTCTGCAGTGGGTGAAGCCACCACTTCTGCAGTTGTAACCAGTATAGTCAGTATTGTTGTATCAATGGCCCTGATCACCGTGGTGTGTAACATACTCCACATATAGATGGGAGGGAAGGAAGTAGCGGAGAAAGACATGGAGAAAAAAGAGCCCCACATCGTTGTGCAGGATCTTACGATGGCCTACGGTGATTTCCTGATCCAGAGGGATCTCACGTTTACCGTGAACAGGGGAGACATCTTTATCGTCATGGGCGGAAGCGGCTGCGGCAAGAGCACCCTGCTTCGCCATCTTGTCGGCCTGCAGAGGCCTGCGAAGGGCAAAGTGCTCTATAATGGCGGTATAAGTTTCTGGGACGCAGAACCAGAGCAACAGGAGCGCATTATCCAGTCTTTCGGGATACTCTACCAGAGCGGTGCACTTTGGAGTTCCCTTACCCTGGGGGAGAATGTTGCCCTCCCGCTTCAGCAATATACGAAGCTGAGTTCGAGCCAGATTGGGGAGATCACCTCTCTGAAGCTTTCGCTCGTCGGCCTGAGCGGCTTCGATGATTATTATCCCTCGGAGATCAGC
>DMNE01000035.1:5648-7943 GCA_003453735.1 Nitrospiraceae bacterium
CGCTATCGGCAACAACTCGGTCTTCCTCGATCCAGACACGAAAACGATGATCGCCCAGGGAGATCCGAAGAAACTCCTTGCCGAGTCGAAGGACCCCAAGGTCATTAACTTTCTTACCCGAGGGGAGGGTGTGAGGAAACCGTGAGCCTGAGTTTAATGCAGGGATAAATCAAGAATTGAGGTGAAGAACAATGAGTAAAAAGGCAAGCAAGACGCTCATCGGCGCATTTGTCATCGGCGCCATAGCGCTCGCCGTAGTGTGTGTGGTCGTTTTCGGTTCTGGTAAGTTCTTTAAGAAGACTCTGCATTTCGTCATGTTCTTTGAGGGCTCGGTGAAAGGACTCCAGGTCGGCGCTCCCGTTGTATTCCGCGGCGTGAAGATAGGCCAAGTCACCGATATCAAGCTGGAGTTCAATCCAAAGGAGCTGGCCTTTTTCATTCCGGTATACGTCGAATTCGATCCAGAAAGTCTGGTAATTTTCGGGGCTGACCGCACCATACATGCAAAAAGATACCAGTTTATCAATGCATTGATCGAAAAGGGTCTCAGGGCGCAGCTTCAGCTTCAGAGCTTCGTGACGGGCCAGCTACAAGTCAGCATCGATCTTTTCCCGGACAAGCCGATTCGTCTTGTGGGTGCGGAGAAAAAGTATCATGAGATACCTACCATACCGACACCTATGGAAGAGCTCACAAAGAAGCTTGAGGACCTTCATATTGAAGAGCTTGCGACGAACTTAAAAAGCACGGTTGCAGGCATTGACAAGTTCATCAATTCCCCTGAACTGAAAGAGAGCGTCGTTTCGCTGAACCAGGCACTGAAGGGCGTCGACAAACTGGTGAGGAATTTGGATACCCGGACAGAGCCGATGTTGTCAAGTATCAAAAGCGCTTCCGACGCTGCAACTGCGACCCTCGTGCAAGCGAAAGAGACCCTTGCGATGGATAAGGGGGTCCCGGGAGAGATTGCATCCAACATTAATGATACACTGAAAGCGAGCCGTAATACGTTGGACGCTACACAGAAAGCGATTGCAGGTGTTCAGCAAATCGCCGCACAGAATGCAAATATCGGCTATGAAATAGACAGATCTTTGGAGCAGATGACGGCTCTGGCCCGTTCACTCCGGTCTTTAACAGATTACCTCGACCGGCATCCTGAAGCCTTGGTCAGAGGGAAAACTCCCTCTAAAGGAGAGTGAAATGAGAAATACTTTTCCACATCTACTTGCAGCATGTACTCTCGGACTACTCGTTGCGATTCTGAGCGGATGTGCAAGTTCGCCACCGGCAAAGTTCTACCTGTTGAGTGCGGTGACCGGTCAGACCGTTGAGTCCCGGGATGTCCCTCATCAGGGCAGCATGGTTGTCTCCATAGGTCCTTTGCGTATACCTGACTACCTCGACCGCTCCCAGATAGTGACCCGGTCCGAGAACAATGAACTCAAGCTCGCGGAATTTGACCGATGGGCAGGTTCGATCGAAAACGATATCATACGGGTTCTTGTCGAAGATATCTCGGCGCAGTTGCCGCCGGATCATTTTTTCGTCATTCGTTGGACACCCTTCCTGGATAGTCAGCTGCCTTCTTCCTACAGAGTTGAAATGAGTGTGAACCGTTTCGAAGGCGCATTGGACGGCCCGGTGACCCTGAAGGCGCAATGGGGCATATTCGACAAAGACAAAAAATTACTCTTTCACCAAGAATCGGTTGTTGTCGAACAGGTAAACGGCAACGGTTATGGTGCGTTTGTCAGTGCAATGAGCAGGGCGATTGAGAAATTGAGCATGGACGTCGCCAATGAGATAAAGACCTACGGGGGGCAGAAGGCTTCGCTAAAATAGAAGTGGAAGGGGTTTGCACTTTACAAGGGAAAGGAACGGATTTCTGCATGAACCGCAGCAACTCTCATGAAAATGGACAGGTCTAGGTCATTTCGGGACGCAGGGATCCCGCGTGCGCGTATAGCTGTTTCAGCCACCAGAAGGATATGATTCTGAATATTTTTGACTGTGATCTTCTTAAATGTAGATTCTCTGATATACATGTCCAAGACCATGAGGATCCGAATTGTCGTGTCTTTGCAATGTCGTTGTTGATTCTTCTATGTTAAAAAAGCAAGANNTCTGGTACATGGGGTAATGCTTTCGGGATTGGCGGACCGAATCTTTTATGCAGGAGCGAAGTTGATGGATTTCAAACTCGAGGTGATTGCCGTTATGGCCATAGTCATGCTGGCGGTGTTCGAGCCGCTTTTTGCCTTGGGTTTCATTCCCTTAAAATCTCTAGTAAAA
>DMNE01000287.1:0-2554 GCA_003453735.1 Nitrospiraceae bacterium
GGAAAGCGAAAGACCTAAAAGAGCATAGAGATTTTTATGCCCAGTTTGTTCAAATCATCGGGGATAAGGATATAGCAGGATACTCCGAAGAAGATGCTCTTCGGGCTTATGCAATATTACAGAAGTTTCCTGCCAACTGGAAAAAGAAGAAGGGGCTTAGAGAAAAATCTCTTGCCGAAATTATCAACCTAATAGAGCTTGATAAATTAAAGGGTTTTGACCTGATTTCCGATACCACACTGAAGAAATATTTAGTATGGATACGCTCTATTTTTAATTATGCGAAAGTCNNGCCAGCAAGGAGCGTGACCCTTATACTAAAGAAGAATTGCAGAAGTGGCTGAATAGCCCTATCTACACGGAATGGTCACCTCAAAGAGTGAAAGAAAATCCTGAAAAATTTTGGGTACCATTGATAGTATTGCTTTGCGGTATGCGTCCGCGTGAGGTCTGTCAGCTTTACCAAGAGGATATTAAGCAGGAAGCCAATATTTGGTATTTTGATATCAATGCTCAGAAGGATAAATCTGTGAAAACCTTGGAGAGTGAGCGGTTGGTTCCTCTTCATCCTCTGTTGATTGAGCTTGGCTTCTTGAAATATTGTAAGAGCCAAAAGCATGAGAGAATTTTTCCATCACTAATCAATGCCGGAGAAGGTGAGGGGTACGCAGAGTCATGCAACAGATGGGTATGGAGATATAACCGACTGCACATTACAAATGAAAAGAAGAAGGTGCCATACAGCATGAGGCATAATTTTTCAACTTTCCTCACAAATCTCCCGAATATCAAAGAATCACTTGTTGATGAGATTACAGGTCATGTGAGGGAAGGAGAAACCAGAGGGCGATATGCTCAGTATAGCCTTCAAATCAAATATGACGCTATTGCATCAGTTGATTATGGCTTGGACTTCAGCCATGTTCAGTATCCTTCTAGCCCTAAAAGCAATTAACCCTCCTACACCGCTTCCCTAGCACGATTTTCATGGGTCAGGTCGACCTTTGATACCTGATGATTGTTTTTTTGGGGGTGAATTGACGACAGACCAAGCGAAACCCGCTCCAACAGGCTCATAAGCCAGCCCCACAACCCTCCGATACCTTTTCTAGACACTTGGCAGGACATTCCCCTTTCCCCTATGGGATGTGGGGTTTTGGGTGCGACCCCAAAAGGGAAGTGATTCGTTGCACTACAATTTGAAAAGTAGTAAAGTTTAATTGGTCATCACAAATTTTTTAGGAGGGAAAGACAATGAAACCCAAACCCTATGTAGGACACATCGAGAAAGCAACAGAAAAGAACAAATACTTCAGGAAGGTCTTATTTACAGGCAAGCATAGCCAGCTTGTGGTGATGTGTTTAAAGCCTAAGGAAGAAATTGGCAATGAGATACATCATGACGTTGATCAGTTCTTCCGTATAGAAGAGGGTACTGCTAGGTTTGTCTTTAATGGCAAAGAACGCCGTGTTGCCAAAGACGGTGATGCAGTTGTGGTTCCCGCAGGGACATATCACAACGTTATTAATGCCTCCTCTGATAAACCCCTCAAACTATACACCATCTACAGTCCGCCGAATCATCCTGAAGGAACGGTTCACAAGACAAAGGCGAAGGCTGAAGCTGCAGAGGCTGCGGAACATCACTAGGAGACAAGGGAGTCTGAGAACCCGACAGTGAAAACTCCTCATGAGCAATCTGCCAAAGTTCCAGATATCCGCCCCAGGAACATTGATAAGATATGGTGTCCTGAAAGGGAACACTATCAGTACATTGAAGGGTGTGAAGCTGGTTGTAAGAGGTTAAGCAGATGCCAAGCCTATGCTGCTTACCGTGAGCCGCGGCTGATATAGTTCGGCGAGAGATTTGAGTAACATGAGATTTTTCTTTTATGCGAATATGGGACATCCCTCCTGATAGGCTGTGCCGTAATCATCTCCTGGGTGAGCATAACGAGCTTCACGCCATGTGGAATGTCTTGACACAGGACAGGAAGGGTTATTCAAATCACCCCGAGACAAAGAGATGGAATGGGAAGCTCAAGGCATTATTTCATATCCATGAAGCAATTGTTCAGGAGATGCTGGCACGGGGATACAACCACCAGAGTCCCTTGAACAAGAAACTTGCAAAGGGCAAGAGGGTTCAGGATGTGTTGGTTGATCCTATTGAGAGGCAGGTAGAAATCCTGAAACATAAGGGGTGTGGTTGTGGTGTGTAAATATCGATAGTAAAATATGGCAAAAAACCGAATAAGGAGATAACCATCATGAAATATCTAATTGTTTATGCACATCCCAACCCCAGGAGTTTCAACCATGCCATTCTGGAAACAATCTCAGGGGAATTAAAAAAGAAAAAAAAGGAATTTACAGTAAGAGACCTTTATAAGATTGGTTTCAACCCCGTTCTTTCGACAAAAGATTTGGAAGCCGTTCAGAATGGCGCTGTCCCCAAGGATATAAAGAAGGAACAGAGTTACATCAGCAAAGCAGATACTCTCATTGTTATATTTCCGATTTGGTGGTCAGCCATGCCAGCCATGTTAAAGGG
>DMNE01000287.1:2626-3424 GCA_003453735.1 Nitrospiraceae bacterium
TATGAGAAGATGGGAGCTTTCAAGATGATGAACATGTCAATGGATATGGCTATATTCCAGTTCAGCGGTATGGAAGTTATAGGGCATCAATATTTTTCTGCTGTTCCGTATGTATCCCAGCAGGACAGGAAGAAGATGCTGAAGGAATTGAGGCTGTTGGTAAAGGAGAAGTTTTAAAAGTTTCTTGCTTGCAACCGGTGTATCAATGGAAGTCTTGTGCAAGGGGATAGACACCTCCATCCCTTAGAGGTGCTTCAGGCTTCTTAAGGGGTACAAGTACCGAAACCAGGATATTATTTCCCGCCAGCTAACCTTACACCCATTTCAAATGCCTTCTGGCAATCAACAGGGAATACTTCTTCATGCCTCTGCTTTTTCTTCACAGGGTCAAAACGAGTAGCCAGCACCTTGGAATAATCATCAAACTGGTAGGTGTCGTAGCTGCACATATACTCAGACTCACCAAAAATTCTCCTGAGTGCAGCTTCATAACGGTTGAAATTAACAGCATACCCCCATTCCTTCATGATTTCCTCAGTGACATTCATGGTATAGATAAACCCTGTCCTTATCTTATTAGTGAAAAGTGAGCCAGGGGGATCCGTATAGGTCGTGTACTGAAACATCAGACGTTCCATGAATGATTTCATCTCCCCAGAAACAGTTCCCCAGCAAATCGGGGAACCCAAGATGATGGCATTAGCCTGTTCAATCCTGTTGAAAACGGGGGCAAGGTCATCCTTGACGACACACCTGCCATAACTTTTACCCGCAATGGTCTTACAGGCAAAACAGCTT
>DMNE01000188.1 GCA_003453735.1 Nitrospiraceae bacterium
GTTCACCAAGGAAGGCGCGGACGCGTGGTTCACGCATCCCGTGGAGGAGTTGCTACCCGCCGGCACGCGCTGCTCCTGCGGCGCTTCGGAGTGGCGCAAGGAAACCGACATTCTCGATGTCTGGTTCGATTCAGGGGTCAGTCACGCGGCTGTTCTCGTAAAGGACGACAGGGTTTCCTGGCCTGCGGGCATTTATCTGGAAGGGAGCGACCAGCACCGGGGTTGGTTCCAGAGTTCATTGATCGCCTCTGTGGGAACAAAAGATGCTGCACCTTACAAGACAGTGCTCACCCATGGTTTTGTCGTTGACGGGCAGGGCAAGAAAATGTCGAAGTCACTTGGCAACGTAGTCTCACCGCAGGATGTCATTAAAGCAAACGGTGCTGAGGTCATTCGGCTCTGGGTGTCTGCCGAGGATTACAGAGATGACATAAAGATATCGAAAGAGATCATCGATAGGCTGGTTGAAGCGTACCGGAAAATTAGAAATACTGCACGGTTTTTACTGGGTAATCTCTCCGATTATGACGGCAGGGATTATCGTAATCATATGCTGCAGATAGACAGGTGGGCCATGTCGAGGCTGCAGGGCCTCGTGAAGAAAGTCACCGAGGCGTACGAGAAATTTGAATTTCATCAAGTCTACCACAGCATCCATAACTTCTGTATCGTTGATATGAGTTCATTTTACCTTGATATCCTTAAGGATCGGCTCTATACCGCCAGGGCCACTGCGGAGGAAAGAAGGGCCGCTCAGTGGGTCCTCCATGAAATCCTCACGGTGATGACAAGGTTGATGGCTCCCGTGTTGTCCTTTACGGCAGACGAGATATGGAGTTTCATCCCGGGCAAACGTGAAGAGAGCGTATTCTTGTCCCGCTTCCCTGTTTTCGATCAAGGATTTCATGATGCATCCCTCGAAGAAAAATGGGAGCGGCTCATTGCGATACGGGATGCAGTGAACAAGTCTCTGGAGTTGAAAAGAAAGGAGCGGTTTATCGGGAATTCCCTCGAGGCAAAAGTCATCCTGTTCCTCAACGATGAAGACTATGCTCTTCTGCAGGGATACAAGGATTTTCTCACAACGCTTTTCATCGTTTCCGAGGTAGTCATCGACAAAGGTCCAGCACCCGTTAGCGATATCTTTGAAAGCACGGATTTGCCCGGCGTAGCCATTTCGGTCAGAAAGGCCCCGGGCGAGAAATGTCAGCGCTGCTGGAATTGGCGTATAGAGGTTGGCTCATTCAAAGATGCACCGGAGCTCTGCCAGAGATGCTATAATGTACTGAAATGAAAACTTCTCTTTCCCTTTTCACCGCACTTCTGGCTGCCATTATTGACCAGCTATCAAAGTATATGGTGAGAACTTTCCTGCAACCTTTTCAAACTATCCGGATACTGCCTTTTCTCCAGCTGGTAAGTGTGCGGAATGAAGGTGCCGCCTTCGGCTTATTCAAGGGCTTTGGAAATACAGCGTTCATCGTTATTTCTGTCGCGGCAATAATCCTTATCTCATTTCTTCTGATAACAAATAGAGAAAACCGCCTCGGGCTTTCCCTTATCCTGGGAGGTGCTATGGGCAATCTGATAGACAGGATCGTCTTCGGTAAGGTAACAGACTTCATAGATGTTTTTGCGGGAAACTTCCATTGGCCGGCCTTTAATGTTGCTGATTCAGCCCTTACCGTCGGACTCATCGTGATGGTGCTGAGCTCTCTCGTTCACGCGAAAAGAGAACAAACTCTAAATTGATATTTAATGATTGAACATAACATTAATCATGAAGAGCACACCTAAGAAAACAATAATAGAGACTATCGACCCGGGCCATCGGATTGAGCTACTGCCGGAGCAAGAGGGTTATTTCCAAAAGGCTTGCGCCCAGGTGCATGGCCGGGAGGTGAACGCAGCAGTCAATCTCAAACAGCTGGCAACTGTTGAAACTGCACCCCTACCCGTGGCGAGCACACCAGCAGTGGGGTGCGCGGATGCCTCACCTGCCGTGTCCGGTGAAAAAGTCACTCCTGTCAGTCATGATCCTGTCCTTAAGAAGGACCAGGGCGGGGGAAAAACTGTGCACTCCCGTGCACAGTTGGAAGAGCAGGAACCGGCTTAATGCACCCGGTATTCATCAGGATAGGTCCTCTCACCATACATTCCTATGGAGTCTTTATTGCAGCAGGTATCTTGATCGGCCTCTTTCTCGCTGTCCGCCAGGGAAAAAAGCAGGGGATCCCCGCGGAGAGGATTATGGATGTCACATTCTATCTCCTCTTATCAGCGATCATAGGTTCAAGGCTTCTCTTTGTGGCAATTAGTGCCCCGTATTACCGTGAGCATCCTCTGGATATCTTCAAGATATGGGAAGGGGGTCTTGTCTTCTATGGCGGTCTCATCCTCGCGGTTCCAGTGGCGATCTGGTCAGTGAGAAGAAATCGTATGAACCTTTGGGACACCGCCGATATTTTTGCTCCGTCGCTTGCCATCGGGCACGCCGTGGGAAGACTCGGCTGTTTCGCCGCGGGATGCTGTTATGGGAAACCCGCTTACGGCCTTCCATGGGCGGTGACATTCTCGGACCCCGAGTGCCTTGCCAATGTAGGCATACCCCTTCATCCTGTTCAGGTCTATGAGTCCATAGGAGAACTCCTGAATTTCTTTTTCCTGATAATACTGAGGAAACGCCAATCCTTCAAGGGACAGTTATTCTGGACGTACATACTGGTGTATTCACTCCTGAGATTAACAGTTGAATTTTTCAGGGGTGACGAGGTGCGAGGGTTTATCGTCTCCGGTATTTCCGTCTCTCAGGGTATCAGCATTCTCACGGCAGTTCTCGCGGTTGTTATGCTGAGAAGGCTCTCCCCGAAGTCAGAGGAACTCTGAGCATATGCCCATGCGACGCCGCAGATTGATGGAAATGTTGGAGGGGCTCGTTGAGCATATCAAGGGTTTTGTCCTTGCCTTGATAACGATTATTGCCATACTGGGAGCTCTTGTCGGATACAAATACTATCGCCACACTCAAGATGACCCTGAGTTCTGCATGTCATGCCATATTATGAAGGAAGCCTTCCAGGAATGGCAGAAGGGAAAGCATCGGGATATCGTCTGTCAGAAATGCCACAACTTGACCCTGTTAGAGCAGAACCAGCTTCTTATTTCTTATGTCGTGAAAGGAACTCCCCCATTTTCGCAAACGCACGGGAGGGAAAAACCCTGGATTGAGTGTAGAAACTGCCATTTCAATGAGGTCGCTCAAGGCTCCAAAACAGTGCGGAATTCCTATGGCCACGCAAAACATGTGTTTATGCTGAACATAGGATGCAAGGAGTGTCACGGCAAGAGTCTTCACCTCTTCAGACCTGATGAAAAAGCATGCCTGAGCTGCCACCCGGATAAGGGTGTTCATGGCGGCGGTGCGGAGGCATTTTCGTGTTTGAAATGTCACGCCTTTTCTGAAAACTCACCATCGATGATCCCTAACGAACAATGCACACATTGTCACGCGTTTTCCACAAAGGGACCAATGTCGAACTTCAAGTGTCATCAGTGTCATAAACCTCACGGTAAGATGAAGTTGACATCAAGGAACTGTCTCGGGGAATGTCATGCGAGCGAGACAAGGACAGGGCAGCATCAGCTCCATAGCAAGAATGGTTTGGAATGTCTCGATTGTCACAAGGCTCACACCTGGGTTGTTGGACAGAAGGAGGCCAGAGGCCTCTGTGACCGTTGCCACTCGATGAAAGACCCGAAAACATTTGTCTATTAGTCTCCATCATTCACTCTCCTTTGGGCTTATGGGGCTATTTTCACAACGCACAATGATCTCGATCTCTCTTGTAGACTCCCCTCACCTGACTTCCGTTGGAAGCGTGGGCCGGGCGCTGTAATTCCTATACTCGACCTGTCAATGACGTGTCGGTGCTGAAGGTTTCTTTTAGAAAGAAAAACTCCGCCCCGCAGAGGCCCAGTGCTATCTGCCCTCTTACTCGGCAAAATCAAGCTTTTCCTTTTACTCGCTGTGGTTAGACCTTTATGAACAATAAGTAAACTCTAGGCAAGAGAAAAATACCGATGATCTTCTATCCGGGTATTGTAAAATAGAAAGTAGCTCCCTTCCCTTTTTCCGATTCGACCCATATGCGCCCGCCGTGGCGCTCCACAATTTTTTTGCAGACAGCAAGCCCGATCCCGGTTCCGGGGTATTCGTCTCTCCTATGGAGACGCTGGAATATCTGGAAGATTCGTTCTGAGTACTCTGGATCAATACCGATCCCATTGTCTTTAATCACAAACAGCACGCCTCTCCCGGTTACCGCCTGAGGAACAGGAACCGATGCCTTGTCAATCCGCCCGGCGGTTATGGAAATATGGGGCTGCTCACCGCTTCGATATTTAATCGAATTGCCGATCAAGTTTTGGAAAAGCTGAATCATCTGAACCTCGTCGATCAGCACGGTCGGTAATGTTCCCGATTCAACAAGTGCGCCACTTTCTTCAATACTGACCTTCAGATTTTCGAGTGCTTTTTTCAGTACACTATTGCAATCGACAGGCTCCAGGGGCCTTTGCCGGCTGCCGACCCGTGAATAGGTGAGAAGCGCCCGTATCAAATCCGACATGCGAGTGGCACCATTGACTATGAATGAAATATACTCGTCTGCTTTCTGATCCAGTTTGCCCTTATATTTCCGTGAGAGGAGCTGTGCAAAACCGGAGACCCCTCTGAGAGGCTCCTGAAGGTCATGGGAAACAATATGGGCAAACTGCTCTAGCTCCCTGTTGCTCCTTTCAAGCTCGACCGCATAGTGTTTTAGCTTCTCTTCTACGATTTTGCGTTCCGTAATGTTTCTCTGCACGTGGACGACCTGAACCACATTCCCCTCTTCATCTTTTATGGGAGATGTGGAGACCTCGACATATATCCGCTCTCCATCTTTGCCATAATGTACGTGCTCCTCTACGGAGTGGGTGCCAGTTCTGACCGCCTCGACGAGAGGGCATATGTCATCCGGAGGCACGCATACTTCGGACCTGTGATGGGTTACTTCGTGACAGGTCTTCCCGACCACTTCCGACTCGTGGTTGTATCCATACTCTTTAAGGAAGGTCCTGTTCACAAGGACAATCCTGAAGGTATAGACATCAATAAGCGAAACGGCATCATTCATGCTGTCGATAACAACCGTCAACAAATCAAAGGAGTGCCTGAGTGCGATCCCCGCCGTCTTGCGCTCGGAAATATCGCGCACAATTGCCAAGAGACGGTCTTTTCCCCCCAGAACTGCCTTCTTCAGGTTCACCTCAACCCAGAACAGGCGGCCCGAGTAGTCCTTGGCAAACCATTCAAAAAGCTGGGGCTCGCCATTGACGGCCTTCGTGATCCATTCCATTGCACCTTCCTGATTGTACGGATAGGCACCCTGGCTGAGAGCAGCAACATTCATGCTTCTTACCTCCTCGGGAGTGTAGCCGTACATCTCGGTCATCTTGCGGTTTACGTCCAAAATCGCACCGGTAGAAACATCATGAATAAAAATCGCATCGTTGGCCGAGTCGAAGATCGAACGATAGTTCGTTGCAGATTCCCACACAAAGATCTCCAAGACCTTAATCATGCCGAATGTTATCAGCAGAGCGCACAACATACGAACAACCTGCACCTGTAATCCAACGGCCACGGCAAATACCTTGGAATTAAGAAACGTCGCTGGGAAAAAACTGGCAACCGGCACAATGAACCCTGAAAAGAAAGCATACAATAAAAAACCGAGTGCTGACACCCTAAGATATNNAAGAGGTCAATAATGACCCCGGAACACAGAGCAAGTACCGAGCCCCTATATCCGCAACCAAAAACCGCTCTCTGCTGTTTAGAACGATAATCGTCCAGATAACCAGGAGGACGGCCGGTACAGCTTTCAGCGCTGGGTATCGGTTTTTCTCTTCGGTGACGCTCTTAACGCCAA